>NZ_JBFAIR010000015.1:0-249324 GCF_040654815.1 Streptomyces sp. NPDC050619
GGTGACCTGCTGGCCACCGGCACCACCGGGGAGCAGGGGGAGTTCTCCTTCGCCGAGTTGGTGCCGGGGGCGGTGACCCTCGCGGTGAACGCCGCCGGATACCGGCCGCGCGCGCTGCCCGTCGAGGTCGGCGGCGCGGGGGTGACGCGGATCGAGGTCGACCTCGATGCCGGAGCCCAGCTTGAGGGCGTCGTCCGCGCTCCGCACGGTCCTCTCGCCGATGCTCGCGTGACGCTGGTCGACGCGGCGGGCAACGTGGTCGCCACCGCCACGACCGGGACGGACGGGGCGTACGCCTTCACCGACCTGGACGGCGGCGAGTACACCGTCATCGCCACGGGGTACCCGCCGCGGGCCACCGCACTGACCCTCAACGGCCACGGCGTCGACGGCCACGACATCGAACTCGCCCACCCCAGTGAGTAGTTGAGTCCGGCCCGTGATGGGCACGCTCTGAACGGAGGCGTGCCTGTCACGGGCCGGTCTCGTGATGACCAGCGTTATGACCAGTGTTTTGACCAGTGTTTTGACCAGTTCGCAAGGCTTTTGCAGGGAGAAAACGGGATGGGACTGACCGCGAGGATTCGTACGCGGGACGGATGGGCCGTGTCGCACGCGGTGGTCACGGTGACCGACATGACCGGCTCACAGGTGCTGCGCGCCGAGGCCGACCACGAGGGTGCCGTACGGGACGCGACCGAGCTCGCGCCGGGGGCGTACACCGTCATCGTCACGGCCGTCGGGTACGCGCCCGCCGCCGCCAGCGCCCTCGTCACCGCCAGTGGGCGGGCCGAGGTCGGCACGGTGACGCTGGCCCGGCAGGGCGGGACCGAGCTGCCGCCGCCCGGGCCGTGGACGATCGACCCGGCGCACTCCAGCGTGGCCGCCGTCGCCCAGCACCTGGGGATCTCCAGCGTGCACGGCCGGTTCACCCAGTTCACGGGGGCGATAGAGATCGCCCCCGACGACGTGACCAAGTCCCGCGTGGAGGCGGTCATCCGGGCCGCGTCCATCGACACCGGCAACGACATGCGCGACACGCATCTGAGGTCCGCGGACTTTCTCGACATCGAGCGGTTCCCGGAGATCACGTACCACTCGACCGGGCTGACGACGGCCGGTTCGGACCGCTGGACCGTGCACGGCGAACTGACCCTGCACGGCATCGCCCGGCCGGTCGACCTGGACCTGGCCTACCTCGGCACGGGCGCGGACCCGTGGGGCGGCACACGGGCGGCGTTCCGGGCGACGACCCAGCTGCGGCGCGAGGACTTCGCCATCGACTACAACCAGGTCGTCCAGGCGGGCATCGCCGCGATCGGTACGACGCTGAGAGTGGAGCTGGACGTCCAGGCGGTGCAGGGGGAGTCGCTGCCGCAGGGCTGACCGTTATTACATGAGGCCGACGATGCGGGGCGGGGCGAACAGGTGGCGGGCCCGGTGCTCCTCGGCCGCCATGACCGCGCCCGGCAGTAGGTCCGGTGCCTTCTTCTCCCACTTGGCCAGGGTGTCCCGGTGACCGGCGCAGGTCCCGCAGGCGAGGTCCCAGTCGGGCAGCGCCTCGCGGTGGGCGTCGGCCAGATGACGGCTCAGGCTGATCTGCGTCCCGACGATGCTGTCCGTGACGTCCCAGTCGACACCGGGGTCCTCCACAGTCAGCCCGGCGATGACGGCCTGCACATGCTTCATCGCCTCGTAGCGGCGGACGCACTCGACGCAGTCCCACATCCAGGCGGGCGGCAGCGGCCACTGGTCCTCGGGGCTGAGGTCTTCCGCGCTCATGCCGGTCACGGTAGGCGCTCGGGGCACGGCCTCGCAGCCGTCCGCACGAACTGAGCGCCCGCCTCGGGAGTCGTGGACCGGTGTGCGGTCGGTGGACCGGTGTGCGGTCGGTGTCCGGTCGGTGTCCCGCGCCGGACTCCGGGGCCGGGGGTCCTAGGCTGACCCCCATGGCACCGAACATCGCGACCAATACCGCCGTATCCCTGGACGAGTTGCTGGACTTCGTACGGCCCCGGCACCATGCGATCCTGCTGACCCGGCGGGCCGACGGCGGCCCTCAGGGATCGCCGCTGACCTGCGGGGTCGACGACTCCGGACGGATCGTCGTCTCCACCTATCCCGAGCGGGCCAAGACCCGCAACGCCAAGCGGGATCCCCGGGTCAGCCTGATCGTGCTGAGCGACGACTGGAACGGGCCGTGGGTGCAGATCGACGGCACCGCCGAGGTCATCGACCCGCCGGACTCCGTCGAGCCGCTGGTGGAGTACTACCGGAACATCGCCGGTGAGCACCCGGACTGGGACGAGTACCGGGCGGCCATGACGAAGCAGGGCAAGTCGATCATCCGGGTCACGCCTCAGCGGTGGGGGCCGGTGGCGACGGGAGGCTTTCCGGCGCGGCTGGTGGAGGGCTGAGCGTACGGCCTGCTCCTAGGCCAGGCCCCGTAAGGCAACGGCATTGGGCCTAGGGCCGCTCCCTCTCCACCATCGCCTCGATTCCCGCCACCAGCAGCTCCAGCGCGAACTCGAAGTCGCGCTCCATCATCTCCTCGACCGTGTCGCCGCCGCGGGCCTCCATGATCTCCGTGGACTCCTGGATGACCTCGGCGGCCTCCGGGGACTGCGTGACCGCGCTCATGGCGTGCCGGAAGTAGTCGTCCTGGCTCATGCCGGCCTCGGCGCAGCGCGCGATGAAGTGGCCCTCGATCGTGCCGTAGCCGTAGACGAACTGGAAGACGGCCGAGATGGCGCTGGTCAGACGGCGCACGGGCAGGCCGGTCCGGCGCATGACCTGCTGGACGGCACGGGAGAAGGCGAGGTAGTTCGGGCCGATGTTGAGGTAGGTGCCCGCGAGCGGCGACAGCCAGGGGTGGCGGATCAGCAGGGCACGGTATCCCCGGGCCAGGGCGCGCAGCTGGTCCCGCCAGTCCTCGTCGGCGGCGGCCGGGTCGGGCAGGCTCAGTTCGCCGAAGGCCGCGTCCAGGGCGAGCTCGAGGAGGTCGTCCTTGGTGTCGACGTACCAGTAGACGGACATCGCCGTGACGTTCAGCTCGGCGGCGAGCCGGCGCATGGAGAACTTGGCCAGCCCCTCGGCGTCCAGCAGCCGGACGGTGACCTCGGTGATCCGGTCCCGGTCGAGCCCCGACGGCTGCCCGCCCCCACGCCCGCTCCGCCGCGCCTTGCCCTCCAGCCACACACTGGTCCGCCCCGCCCGCTGGGCCGCTTTCACCATGGCGCACCTTCCTCAACTTTCAAACGCCGACCAGCTTAGGCGCCCCTTTTAGGGGCGCGGGGAACTGCGCGATCAACCACACACGACGTGCAGTCGCGCATCCACCACGCCCCCCGAGCTCTTAGGCGAAGTCTGCCCGCTCAGCCCGACGCAACAACGCCGCAGCAACCAACCCCCCAAGCAACACAGCCACAGCCCCCACCAACTGACTCGTCTCCAACCCAGAGGCAAACGCGTCAGTGATACGCCCTCGCTCCTCCGCCGACGACGCCGAAGCCAACGCAGCCGGCAACGAAGAAACCCCCACCGGAATCAACGCCGCGAACCGCGAGTTCAGCACAGCCCCGAGCACCGCGACCCCCAGCCCCTGCCCGAACTCCGTCACCGTGCCGTTGATCCCCGCGCCGACCCCGGCCTTCTCCGGCGGGATCGCGCTCATGATGGCGTGCGCCATCGCCGGGCTGGCGACCGCGGTCCCCGCACCGATGAGCAGCAGCCCCAGCAGCGTGCCGCCGTAACCGCCGGAGGAAACCGTGGCGATCGAGGCGAGGCCCGCTGCCATCACCGTCATGCCCAGGCCGATGGAGACGGGAGTCCCGAGCCTGGTCGACCACTTCGCCGCCAGACCGGTGAAGTTCAGCGCCACGATCATCAGGGCGAGCGGTGCCGTACGCAGCCCCGCCTCCAGGGGGCCGTAACCGAGCACGAACTGCATGTGCTGGGTGAGCAGGAAGAGCGACCCGCCCATCCCGAAGGCGATCAGTACCGCGCCGCCGACCGCTCCCGTGAATCGCCGGTTGCTGAAGAAGTGCATGTCGAGCATGGGGTAGGGGATCCGGCTCTCCCAGTAACCGAAGGCGGCCAGTACCACGACCGCGACGGCCGCCGGAGCCATCACCCGGCCGGAGGTCCAGCCGTGCTCCGGCCCGGAGATGATCGCGAACACCAGGGAGGCCATCCCTATCGTGGACAGCACGGCACCGAGCAGATCGGGCCGGTCGCCCTGGGGGTTCTTGGACTCGGGGACGAGTGCCACGACCGCCACCAGGCCCAGCGCCGCGACCGGCAGGTTGATCAGGAAGATCGCTCCCCACCAGAAGTGGTCCAGCATGAAGCCGCCGATGAGCGGTCCGGTCGCGAAGCCCAGCGAGTTCACCGCGGCCCAGATGCCGATCGCCTTCGCCTGCTCCTCGGGCGCGAAGATCTGCATCGCCACGGCGAGCGTGGTGGTCATCAGCAGCGCGCCGCCGATGCCCATGCCGGCCCGTGCGGCGATCAACTGGGCGGTGGAGTCCGCGAGGCCGGCCACCAACGAGCCCACACCGAACAGGACCAGCCCCGCCGCCAGCATCTTCTTACGGCCGTAGCGGTCGGCGGCGCTGCCCGCGGTGAGCAGCAGGCCGGACTGCACCAGCGAGTACGCGTTGATCATCCACTGGATGTCGGACGTGGCCGCGTCCAGCTCCCGGGTGAGCGAGGGGATCGCGACGTTCAGGACGGTGTTGTCGAGCAGCACGGTGAGCTGTGCGAGGCAGATGACACCGAGGATCAGCCAGCGTTGGGGATGGCCGCCTGTCTGAGTCTGCGCAGAGGCTTGTTCCTGGGGAGACGTCGTCATGCTGTACACCGTAGAACAGTTCCCATACGGCGTACAACAGAGATACGGAGATACGAGGAAGGGCGGTGGCCGTGGCCACCGCCCTTCTGTTTTCCCGTCAGCCCGTTACGCCTTCTGCGTCAGGTCGTAGAAGGTGGCCGAACCGACCGTCACCTTCTTGAAGTTGGCCTCGATCCAGGAGGTGATCTGCGAGGACGTGCCGCTGTCGCTGCCGCCCATGCCGCCGCCGCTGGTGCCGGAGGAGATGAAGTAGTGGATCTTTCCGTCCGCCACGTACTTCTTGAACTGGGCCAGCGTCGGGGACGGGTCGGTGCCGTTGAAGCCGCCGATCGCCATCACCGGGTCGCCGGTGGCGAGTTGGTAGCTCGCGGCGTTCTGGGAGCCGATCGCGGCGGCGGCCCAGGTGTACTGGTCGGCGTCCGTCTCCAGCAGCTTCTTGGCCTCGGAGGTGACGGTGGCGCCGTTGAGCAGACCGCCCATGCCCGCGCCGCCGCCCATCCGGCCGCCCTCGCCGGTCTGACCGCCGCCGGGAACGCCGTTGCCCTGCTGGTTCTGGCCGGGCATACCGGGGAGGGTGCCGGTGCCGCCGCCCGGGAAGCCGTTGCCCTGCGTGTTCCCGTTGCCGTTCTGCTGGTTCTGGCCGCCGCCCGGCATTCCACCGCCGAAGCCGCCACCGCCACCGGCACCGCCGGGACCGCCGCCCCGCCCGCCGCCGAAGCCCATCATGCTCGCCCGCGCCGGACCCGCCGTCGGAATGGACCCGGTGTGCGCGGAGTTCACCGTGCTCAGCGTGAACGCCGTCGGACCGGCCAGCGAGGCCACGATGCCCAGGCCCACCGCGGCGAGCGCGAGCTGCCGGCCGAGCCGGGCCACGAAGATCAGGCCGAGCGCGGCGACCAGGCCGCCGATCAGGACCAGCCACTTCAGCCAGGGCAGGTAGTCCGGGGTGCGGTTGAGCAGGACGTAGCCCCAGCCGGCCCTCGCCACGACCGCGGCCGCGAGGGTGAGCGACGCCCAGATCGCGGCCCGCTTCTCCCACAGGGTCGCCGCGCCCATGCCGATCACGGCGGCCATGTAGGGGGCGAGGGCGATCGTGTAGTACTGGTGGAAGATGCCCGCCATGTAGCTGAAGACGATCAGAGTGATCAGCAGCGAGCCGCCCCACACCAGGAACGAACCGCGGGTCGCCGACGTCCGCTTGAGCTTGCCGGTGGCCACCAGGCCCGCGACGAGCAGGATCAGCGCCGCCGGCAGCAGCCACGAGACCTGGCTGCCGATCTCGGAGTTGAACATCCGGTCCCAGCCGGTCTCGCCCCACTGCCCGGTGCCGCCACCCGCGCCGCCGCCACCGCCGCCGACGCTGCCGGTCTCGTCGCCGCTGAGGCGCCCGAAGCCGTTGTAGCCGAAGGTCAGTTCAAGGAAGCTGTTGTTCTGCGAACCGCCGATGTAGGGGCGGGAGGAGGCGGGCCACAGCTCGACGATCGCGACCCACCAGCCGCCGGAGACGACCAGCGCGGCCGTCGCCAGGGCCAGTTGCCCGAACCGCTTCTTCAGCTTCACCGGCGCGCACACCGCGTACACGATCGCCAGCGGCGGCAGGATCAGGAAGGCCTGGAGGGTCTTGGCGAGGAACGCGAAACCGATCGCGACACCGGCCCACACCAGCCACTTCGTACGGCCGTCCTCCACCGCCCGGGCGACGAAGTAGCAGGCGAGCGCCATCAGCAGCGCCAGCATCGCGTCCGGGTTGTTGAACCGGAACATCAGCGCCGCGACGGGGGTGAGCGCGAGCACGGCGCCCGCGATCAGACCGGCCGCGGGGCTGAACCGGCGGCGCACCGACGCGTAGACGACGGCGACCGTGCCGACCCCCATGAGGACCTCGGGGGCGAGGATCGCCCACGAGTTGAGGCCGAAGATCCTCACCGACAGCTCCATCGGCCACAGCGAGGCCGGCGGCTTGTCGACGGTGATGGCGTTGCCCGCGTCCAGCGAGCCGAAGAAGAAGGCCTTCCAACTGTCGCTGCCGGCCTGGACGGCCGCGGAGTAGAAGGAGTTGGCCCAGCCGGAGGCGCTCAGGTTGTACAGGTAGAGCACGGCCGTCGCGAGGAGCAGACCGAGGAACGCGGGGCGCGCCCAGCGGGGGTCCTCGGGCCGGCCCCGCCACAGTCTCCGTACGAAGGGCTGCTGGGGCTCGCCGGATTCGGGCGCCGTCGGCGGAACCACCGGCTCCTGTACGGCCGTATCCGTACTGGCCTTGTCCGTACCGGCTGTCGGTGGGCCCCACGCCGAGGGACCCTGCTGGGTCGGCTGGTCGGTGTGCGTGGTCATCGGGAGTCCCTGGAGTAGGTGGGCGAGGACGGGACGGGCGTGCGCGAGGTGACCATGGCCGGCTCACGCTGGTCCGGGAACACCCACGCGCGGAAGAGCAGGAAGCGCAGCACCGTCGCCGCGAGGTTGGCGGCGATGAGGACCGCCAGTTCGGTGGAGTGCGCGGGGTCGGAGGTCGCCGCGCCCAGGGCCGCGAGGGAGCCGCTGGTCAGCACGAGGCCGATGCCGAAGACGACCAGACCCTGCGCCTGGTGTCGGACGGCGCCGCTCCGCCCGCTCACCCCGAAGGTCAGTCGTCGGTTGGCCGCCGTGTTCGCGACCGCCGAGACGAGCAGCGCGAGCGCGTTGGCCAGCTGTGAGCCGCCGAACTGGCGGAAGACGCTGTACAGCAGCAGGTAGAAGAGCGTGGACAGACCGCCGACCACACAGAAGCCGACGAGCTGGCGGGCCAGCCCCTTCGGTACGTCCTGGATCTCGCGGTCGCGCGGATCGTCGCCGAACGGCCGGGTGATCCGGTCCAGCGGCAGCGAGCCGCTGGCCAGGGCCTTGCCCACGCGCCACACCCCCTTGAGGTCCTCGGTCGCGGTCTTCACGATGTGGACGGTGGATTCCGGGTCGTCGACCCAGTCCACCGGCACCTCATGGATCCGCAGCCCGGCCCGCTCGGCGATCACCAGCATCTCGGTGTCGAAGAACCAGCCGGTGTCCTCCACGAGCGGGAGCAGCACCTGCGCCACGTCCCGGCGAATCGCCTTGAAGCCGCACTGCGCGTCCGAGAAGCGGGCCTGGAGCGAGCCGCGCAGGATGAGGTTGTAGGCGCGGCTGATGAACTCCCGCTTCGGCCCGCGCACCACCCGCGAGCTGCGGGCGAGCCGGGAGCCGATCGCCAGGTCGGAGTGGCCCGAGATCAGCGGCGCCACCAGCGGCAGCAGGGCGTTGAGGTCGGTGGACAGGTCCACGTCCATGTAGGCGAGGACCGGGGCATCCGAGGAGGACCAGACGGTCCGCAAGGCCCGGCCGCGGCCCTTCTGTTCAAGGCGGTAGGCCCGGACCTCGGGAAGCTCCGCCGCCAGCCGCGCGGACACCTGGGGGGTGGTGTCCGTCGACGCGTTGTCCGCGATCGTGATCCGAAACGCGTACGGGAACGTGCGCTGGAGATGGTCGTGCAGTCTCAGCACACACGGCTGGAGGTCCTTCTCCTCGTTGTAGACGGGGATCACTACGTCCAGGACAGGCGTACCGGCGTCTGTGGCCGGGAGGTGCTCCCGCGCCGGCAGCGGGCCGGGAGAAGTGTCGGTTCGCATGGAAGCGACTCAACTCAAGCCCGCTGTCGCACCCATATGGCGGCGCTGTGCTGTGCCTGTGAGTGCGATTGCCAGTTGGTTTCGGGCGCCGGATGGGGCGTCGAAGGGCCCAGTGCGGGCAGGTGAACGGTGAAGACGGTGCGACCCGGAACGCTGTCCACAGTCACCGCTCCGTCGTGCGCGGTCGCGACCGCCTGCACGATCGCGAGGCCCAGACCGGTGGACCCGGAGGCACGCGAGCGCGAGGAGTCGCCGCGCGCGAACCGTTCGAAAACCCGCGGGAGCAGCTCGGGCGGGATGCCCTGGCCGTCGTCCTCGACGTCCACGCACAGCCACGTCCCGCTCCGCCGCACGCGCGCGGTGACGGTCGTACCGGGCGGTGTGTGCTTGCTGGCGTTGGCCAGCAGGTTGACGAGCACCTGCTGCAAGCGGGCCGCGTCCGCGGACACGAGGGCCGGTTCGTCGGGCAGGTCGAGCCGCCAGGTGTGGTCCGGTCCGGCCGCGCGCGCGTCGCTGATGGTGTCCACGACGAGCGGTACGAGGTCGGTCTGCTCGAACTGGAGCGGCCGCCCGGCGTCCAGGCGCGCGAGCAGCAGCAGGTCCTCGACGAGGAAGGTCATCCGCCCGGCCTCGGACTCGATACGGCCCAGGGCGTGCCGGGTGTCGGGCCCGATCTGCTCCCTGCCGCGCCGGGTCAGCTCGGCGTACCCGCGGATCGAGGCGAGCGGCGTTCTCAGCTCGTGGCTGGCGTCAGCGACGAACTGCCGTACCCGCATCTCGCTCTGCTGACGTGCGTGCAGCGCGCCGTGGACGTGGTTCAGCATCCGGTTGAGCGCGGCGCCGACCTGGCCGACCTCGGTGTGCGGGTCGGTCTCGGACTCGGGGACGCGCTCGCTGAGGTTGACCTCGCCGGTGTGCAGCGGGAGTTCGGAGACCCGGGTGGCGGTGGCGGCGACCTTGCGGAGGGGGCGGGTGGCGACGCCGACCAGCACATAACCGGCGATGCCGGCGGCGACCAGGCCCGCGGCGGTGACGCTCAGCTCGACGAGGATCAGCGTGTTGACGGTGCTGTCCGTGTCGGCGGTGGGGATGGCGACGTAGTAGGCGCCGTTGGGGCCGTCCGCGTACATGACGCGGTAGTCACCGAGCCCGGGGATCTCCACGGTGTGCGCGGCGGCGTCCTTGGGGTTCGTGGCGACCTTGGGGACGGAGTCGAGCGCCTTGAGCTGGGCCGCGGTCAGCCGCACCGCGTTCATCTCGTAGTTGTCGTTGGACTTCTCGCCGACCCTGCCCTCGGTGACGGCGCCGTTCTTGACCTCTGCCGCGACGGTGCCGATCGGTTGCGGGCCCTTCTCGACGAAATCGTCGAGGCTGCCCATGAGCTTCGGCTGGACGCGGCCGGCATTCGCATCGGCATCGGCATCGGCATCGCCGGGCGGCTTGAACTGGCCCGACGCCCGCGCCGCGACCTCGCGCACCTGCCCGTCGAGCTGCTCGTACAGATGCGAGCGCAGCGCCAGTGTCGTCACGGTGCCGATCACCGCGCAGACCACCGCGATCAGCACGAGCGAGGCGACGACGAGCCGGCTCCGCAGGGTGCGCGGCTTACCCGCTCGCTTCTTCTGCGTACGCGGCCGTCGTCGCCCGCTCATGAGGCGGCGGGCTTGATCAGGTAGCCGGCGCCGCGCCGGGTGTGGATCATCGGCTCACGACCGGCGTCGATCTTGCGGCGCAGGTAGGAGATGTAGAGCTCGACCACATTGGCCTGGCCACCGAAGTCGTACGACCACACACGGTCGAGGATCTGCGCCTTGCTGAGCACGCGGCGCGGGTTGCGCATGAGGAAGCGCAGCAGCTCGAACTCGGTGGCGGTGAGGTGGATGTTGTCCCCGGCCCGCGACACCTCGTGGCTGTCCTCGTCCAGCGTGAGGTCACCGACGACCAGCACGGACTCCGAGCGCCGGTCGGCGGCACCGGCGCGCCGGATGAGCCCGCGCAGCCGGGCGACCACCTCTTCGAGACTGAACGGCTTGGTGACGTAGTCGTCACCACCGGCCGTCAGGCCCGCGATACGGTCCTCGACGGCGTCCTTCGCGGTCAGGAAGAGGACGGGCACGTCCGGCAGGTCACGGCGCAGCCGGCCGAGGACGGCCAGCCCGTCCATGTCGGGCAGCATCATGTCCAGCACGACGGCGTCGGGCCGGAACTCACGGGCGGTCTGGACCGCCCCAGTCCCGTCACCCGCGCTTCGAATCTGCCATCCCTCGTAGCGAAGGGCCATGGACAGCAGTTCGGTGATCGACAACTCGTCGTCCACCACAAGCACTCGGACGGGGCTCCCGTCCGGCCTGAGCAGTTCGGTGCGCCCCTGGGGCGAGGTCGTGGTCATGATGAACACCTTGTCGGCGCCCCCTGAGAACACCCTTTCGGCAGTCTGTGATTTTCCTGAGAAACGCACAGGGGACTCTCAGGGAACGCCTGGGTGACCCATGACTAGGGCCTGTCGTTTGGATCAGGTCGCAGGAAATCGACAGCGCTGTTCAGTGCCGGTGAGCGGGGTCTGGTGCGTGCAGCTGCAAGGCGGAGGAGGGCGTCGACGCGGAGCGTCGGCAACCGACGACAACGCGGCAGATGCGCGTGCCAGACCCCGCGTCTGCGGCGTGATCCAAACGACAGGCCCTAGGGACCGGTGGCCTTACGGCCCGTCCACCGCCGCGGCGGGCGCGAAGTGGACCGGGATGTACTGGTCGTACAGCCGCTCGTTGGTGGCCGTGAAGTCGGCACGGGTGACGACCGCGCACTCCACGGTCTTGTCGCAGACGACCCCGTCCGCGATCTCGGGCCGCACGTTCTCCAGCGTCGTGCTGAACCGGCCGCCGTCCTCGTACGGGAGCGTGATCCCGGGCGTGCCCGTGCCGGTGTCGGTGATCCAGCGCGAGGATCCGTCCTTGGTCTCCCGGCCGGGGAGACAGGGACCGGGCAGGGAGGTGTACGTCGTCGGGTCACCGACGACCACGCCCTTGGGTATCGCACAGAACGCGAGGAAGACGCCCTGCGCCCGGTTGTACCCGGCGGCCTTGACCTTGACCGTGCCGCCGGAGGCGGGCAGGACGGTCGGGCCGGCGGCCAGCCGCAGGTCGAAGGTCGCGCCGTCGGCGGTGGTGACGGTGCGGTGCGCGTATCCGCCGAAGGGTGTCGCACTCGCGGTCCCGGCCAGGGGGAGTATCGCGGCGAGCCCGGCGGCAGCAGCAGCGGCGAGGGTGGGGAGTTTCGTCTTGCGGGTGGGGGGTTTCATGACGCGGAGGTCGTCCTCTTCCTTATGCGTTCCTTGTGAACGCCCTTGATCACCCATGCCTAGGACACGACTGACCAGTAGGCAACAGTGGCCGCATTCCTTCACATCCATCCCGCTACATCCCTACACCCCTCCTGATGAACATCGGAAAAGCCCGGCCGAACGTCAGAAAAGCCCGGCCTGCACACTCGGCGGCACCTTGAACTGCCGTACCGGCACGGTGACTTCCCCACCCCCGGCCGGAACCAGCTCCCATCCCGTCATCAACCGCGTGTCGAGGACGACCACCCCGGCATCCGTCTCCAGGTGCAGGTCCGGCCCGGCGGCCGCCACCAGCCGACCGCTCACCGCGCCACCGGCGACGAGCTCACCCACTGCCCCGACAGCGGCCGACAGCCCACCGAGACCGAACACCCGGGCGTGATCGACCGGTTGGCACAGCGCCGGGACGAGCGACTCCGGCCACCCGCCGAGCGCCACGGCCCGCGCGTGCAACTCCGCGATCTCAGCCGCCCGTTCGGCCTCCGTCTCCGGCAACGCGGCCCGCACCGCGCGCTTGTCGAGGTACGGAATCCGATCGGGCACCCCGAGCGCGGCGCGCAGCAACTCCTCGGTGCGCCGCGCGGCCATGAGCGGACCGGTGCCCAGCCAGCTGAAGCAGACGGCCCCCTGCTCAAGCAGCCGCGCGGAGCCCCGCTCTTCGGCGGTGATCCCGACCTTGACCATGCCGGGCCCGAACCACGCCAGATATACGCGGTACGGCCGCGGATCGTCCGCGAAGGTGTCGGCGGCGACGGAGTGCGCCCGGTCCAGCCGCGCGCACTCCTCGCAGCGCGCTCCCGTACTCCGCCCCGGCACGGCCGCCCGCACCGGACACGCATGCCCCCGCGCTCCCACACATGTCCGCCCGCCCCCTTCCGCGACCCCGAAGGCCACCCGCTTCCCCCAGGTCAGCGCACTGCGCCGCCCGCTGTCCCACACCAGCACGGGACCGTCCGCCGACCACCGCAGTCCCGAGCACTTCCATGCCTGTGCCATCGCTCTCGAGAGTAGAGGGCGGCACTGACAATGGCGGTTTCGGTGCTGGTCAGCTCCCGGCGTCGGCGGTGGCGGAGGCAGTAGCGGTGGCATCGGTGGTGGCTGTGGTGGTGGCCGTGGGTGTCGACTCACCGCCCGCGGGGACGGCGACCTCGCCCACCGCCGCCGTACGCCGGCCCCCCCGCCCCGCCAGCCGGCACCCGACACACCCGGGATGCCCGGCCCGCGCCCCCGGATCCTTCACCCGCATCCCCCACTGCTCCCTGGGCCGCCGCCCCGGTGGCTTGCCCCAGCCGGTGAGGTGGAGCGCCCAGGTGACGAGGACGCTCACGACCGCGATCCCGAGCCCGGCGGCCAGGATCGGCACCGACACCATGCACACCCCCAGTCCCAGCACCGCGGTTCCGACGGTCGCGATGCCGAAACCGGTCCAGCCTGCGACCGTGTGCCCCTCGTCATACTGGTGTGCGCTCATGTGCCCGCCCCTCTCCCGTACGGATATCTCCCGGGTATCTCACGGCGTAAGTAATTTACTACAATATCTCTCACGAGCTAAGGGAAACAGAGGAAACGCAATGCAAGCCAAGCCGCGCCCCGCCGCCACCGCGGAACAGGCGCTGTCGGCGATGGACTTCTTCATCGCCACCGCCCACCTCGGCCAGCAGGAGATGGCCCAGCGGCTGGGCCTGAACGTCACCGACCTCCTGTGCTTCGCCTGCGTCCTGAAGGCGGGCGAGAACCTGCTCACGGCCGGCGACCTCGCGGAGCACGCCCACGTCACGACGGGCGCGGTGACCGGCATCCTCAACCGCCTCGAAGGCAGGGGCTTCGTCACCCGCGTCCCCGACCCCACGGACCGCCGCCGCGTCCGCGTGGCCGCCCAGCCGGACGCGGTCGCCCGCGTGTACGCCCTCTACGGCCCCTACTACGCCCGCCTGGACGAGATCTTCGCCGACTACTCCGCCGACGAAATCGCCGTACTCACCGACTGGTTCGCCCGCACGACCACCCTCGCCCTCGACTACATCGAGGAACTCCGCACCCGGGACGCCGAAGGCAACTGACGCGCCCTCGGGGGATACCTGCCTGGGCACGGTATAGCCAGCCCTACCTCCAGTTCGGTAGGGCACTCCATCGTTCCCGCGACCGTACGACGGCATCGTTGATCCCAGCCGATCCCAGCCGATCTCGACTGATCCGAACACATCCGAGCGAATCCGAGCGGATCCGAGCGGACGCTCGGCTGAAGCCCGCTGTGAAGCCCGGCTGAAGCCGGGTTGAAGCCCGGGAGGGGTCAACTGATCCCCCTGGTTCAGGGATTGAAGCCGTCGCCCGGAAGGAAACGCCATGGAGTCGCTGGTCGCCTCGAAGCCGCAGTCGACGGCGCCGGGTCCCCTCTCCTCCTTCGTCCGCTTCGTGGTCTGCGGCGGCGGCATCGGTGTCCTGTCCAGCCTCGCCGTACCGCTGGTGGCCATGACGATGCCCTGGGCGGTCGCGAACGCGGTGATCACCGTCGTGTCGACCCTCCTCTGCACCGAACTGCACGCCCTCTTCACCTTCGGCACGGGCCGCCGCCCCGCCTGGCGCCAGCACCTTCAGTCCGCGGGCTCGGCCACCGCCGCGTACGTGGTGACCAGCGCGGCGGTGTTCATCCTGCACGCGGTGCAGTCGTCGCCCGGGATGCTCACCGAGCAGATCGTCTACCTCGGCGCGTCGGGCCTGGCCGGGGCCGGCCGCTTCCTGGTCCTGCGTCTGGTCGTCTTCTCGGTCGGCGGCCAGAAGCAGGTTGTGGCGACGGCGCCGACGACGACGAAGCAGCGGACGTCGAGCGAGTGGAACGTTCCGTTCGTGCGGGCTGAGGCGTTCGCCGGATGAGGGGTGAGGTGCGGGCTAACGTGCCCATGTCATTGACTGGCCCTCGCACCCGCGATGACGGTCCGAGAGGAGAAGCCGGAGAGATGAGATGACCTCAGTCGCCGAATTGACCTACTACCCCATCAAGGGATGCGCCGGCACCTCCCCGAGCGAAGCGATGCTGACACCCGCCGGCCTCGCACACGACCGCAGCTTCATGGTCGTCAGCAGGGAGGGTGTGTACCGGACACAGCGCAAGGATCCACGCCTCGCACTGATCCGGCCGCACATGAGCCCCGACGGCGATCAACTCACGCTCACCGCACCGGACTCGGGCATGGGCACGGGCACGGGCACGATGACCATCGACGTCGACACGACCGGCGCCAGACGGGAAGTGGACCTGTTCGGGACGCCGTACAAGGGGATCGACCAGGGCGACACGGCGGCCGCATGGCTGTCGGACACGCTCGGCACACCCAGCAGACTCGTCCGCGTGCCACCGGAACACGACCGAGTGACCGACGGCAGCACCCCGGGCACCTCCGCCTACGCCGACAGCAGTGCCCTGCTCGTCCTCTCCCTGAGCAGCCTGGACCTACTGAACCGAAAGCTGACCGAACGCGGCGCGAACCCCCTGCCGATGAACCGCTTCCGCCCGAACATCGTGGTCACCGGCTGGCCCGACCCCCACACCGAGGACCAAGCCCACCGCATCACCATCGGCGCCACGGAACTGGGTTACGCCAAGCCGGCCATCCGCTGCGTGGTCACCACGGTCGACCAGTCTTCCGGCACGAAAACGGGCCCAGAACCCCTCCGCACCCTCGCCACCTACCGCCGTTCCCCCGAGGGCGGAGTCACCTTCGGCACCAAGTTCGCCGTCCTGCGCCCGGGCAAGGTGACCGTCGGCGACGACGTGACCGTCTGGCCCGGGGCGTAGCCTTCAAGCAGCTTGAAGGTCAAAGTCGCCGCCGGTTCCGCCCAGAGGTCGGCTCAGCCAGGTACCGCTCCAGCGCCTCGACCCCGTCAGGCACGAACGGAAGACGGCTGTCGCCGTACCCGGGCGGCCAGCACGATCGGAGTGGGCTCACCGACCTCCGCGAACCTCTCGAACGTCAGGCCCGCATCGAGGAACGCGTGCATCAGTTCAGGCAGCGGATGGTGGGTGGCGCCGACCTTGTCGCGTACGCCCCCTGGCCCGTCCAGGACGCCTTCGTCCAGTGACCGTCGAGGTAGCCCGGGCGTATCACCACCGCGTCGGGATCGACGCGTTCGGCGAAGCCGCCGCAGAAGCAGGGGTGAACACCGACGTGCACGAACACCCCGCCGGGGCGCAATACCCGGGCCACCTCTCGCAGTACGACGGGGTAATCGGGCATGTCGGTGTGGACCATCATGGCGATGACGGCCGGCACGGAGCCGTCCTGAACCGGCAGCCGCTCGGCATCGGCCAGAGCGACGGGTAGGCGGCCCCGGGCATGCCGCAGCATCCCGGCGGACAGGTCGACACCGACAGGTGCCGCCGCCCTCGCCGAGGAGATCGCGCAGGACGCCGCCGAGGTTGAGGGGATTGCCGTCCGCTCTCGGCGCCATGGGCTCCTCCTCGGTCAAGGCATCGACCCTCGTCGCTCGGAATCTGCCCAATGGGGGCTGCGAGGCCCACGGGTTCACGGTCGGCGTAGTTACGACTGTTTGTGACGGTCAGGATTCTTCGGCGGGCGTCTCGGACCGCTCTGCGACGAACGAGCCGAGGCCGGGTTCGGTGTAGGTGAGCCCCTCCCTACGCAGCCCCTGGAGCACCTTCTGTGCGGTGGCCGCCGCGATTCCGAACTCGGCTGTGATCTGAACGACGGATGGCACCCGAGTCCGTGGGGGATACGTCCCGTCCTCGATACGACGGCGGATGACTTCGGCGACCTGGCGCCAGCGGGGGATGTCGGGAACGAACTGCACTGCACCACCATGCGCATGCAGAGGACACCAGTGCGAGCGGTGGCACCCCTAGTATGCCTAGGTCACTAGGGCTAGAGTGAGGCACGAAAGACCCCCGCGACGGGAGCAACCGTCCGGGGGCACGGCCACCAGCCACTAGGAGCTGATGACATGACCGACCTTATCCACCGCCTCGCCACCTGGGTGACCGTGCTGCTGAAACCGCACGGCCGGCACCGCCACCCCGCACGACCACCGCACTACACCCCGCCCCCGATCACCCCCGTACGCCCCCTCCCCACCGCCCGCAGCCCCTACGGCCTCGACACCCCCCTCGACGCGACCGCATCCCGCTCTGTACGCCCGTACCTCACCGCCCACGAACACTGGATCCACGGGCTGGAGGCCGCCTGATGAACCCGCAACCGCATCCGCAACAGCACCCACCTCACGAGCCCCGCCTCCTCCCCTGGTCCGGCCCGGACGGCAAATCCAGCTACCTGATCACCGACGCCAACGACGGCCCGGTATCCCGCCTGGCGGACACCACGGAGTCGATCCAACTCAACATGGGCACCCAACTCCTCGCCCACGCCCACGCCTTGCTCCCCGACACCCCACCCGGCGACCTCCGCTTCCTCGCCGAGCGCCTGACCGAGGCACTCCGGGACGCCCTCCGTATCGCGGAGAGCCGCGGCCGACGCCTGAGCCGGCTGAACTGACGGTCGGGGGAGGCGCCGACCACCTGGGTGGAGCAGCCTCAGCCCGAGAAGGGAACGGCATCAGCGGGGGACGTGTGCCAGTTGGTGACGATCGGCTTGTCGACGACGTACGCGTCGACGTCCACGGACACCGGGTGCGGGTCGTCGCCGGAGACGGAGAGGATGAGGCTGTCGAACTGTTTGCCGTCATTCGTGTTCGTGGTCTTCGTCTGCACACCGGTGTAGGCGGTGACCCCAGCCCTCAGCTTGATCTGCTGACCCACGGACTGCTCCGCGGGCCCGGCCTCCGTGCCATCCGATCCGAAGGCCACGACCGGCAGCGAGGCGGGCAGGAAGCAGGTGATGCCGGGCTTGGCCTTGGCCTTGATCAGGAAGTAGCCGCCCGCCTGGGTCTCGGAGCTCGCGCTCCAGGAGATGTCGTTGGAACCGCAGCTCTGCCCGACGCCGCCCCCGTCTCCGGCCGTGCCGCCGCTGTCGCCCGTACCGGTCGTGCTTCCCGGGTTCGAGCCGTCGGAAGAATCCGAAGCGCCGGAATCACCGTTCGCGCCGTTCTCGTCCCCACCCCCGCCGCCGCTGGGCCCGGTCGTGCTTTCCTGGCCGGAGGCCGCCGGGGAGTCCGAGGTGGCAGTCGCGTCAGCCGGCGCTGACGACGTGTCACTGCCCCCGCACGCGGTCATCAGCAGGCCCGCGCTGAGCGCGGCGGTGACGGCGAGGGCGGTACGCAGGCGACGGTTCATTACGGTTCTCCCATCCAAGGTGACAGATGCGGGGCACCAAGTGATCGGTACCGCGCGTTTACGATCACCAAGATGGCCACTCCTGACTGCCCGGTTCGTGCAGTCTCACGTCCATGACCCTGCTGTCACGCCCCTGTGACACCACTCGCCCCAGGTACCGCTGCGTCATCGCAACGTGATGTCCTCGCCGACGGACTGTTCGCGGGCGGCGGTGAGGACCAGGGCCGCGGCGACGGCGTCCTGTACTGCCACGCCGACTGATTTGTAGAGGGTGATCTGATCCGGCGAGGTGCGTCCAGGTCTGCTGCCCGCGACGATTTCGCCCAACTCGGCGTGGATGTGCTCAGCCGTGATGACGCCGCGCCGGATCGGCGACAGCAGATCGTTGCTCGCCGGGGAGGCCTCCAGCGCGGCCTGCCGCGACTCCACGCACACCAGCGCCTCGGCGATCGTGGCGTCATCGATCTCACGGCCGGCGGGGTTGAACCCGACCGAGGTGACATGCACCCCTGGTGTCAACCAGGGGCGGCGGACGACGGGTTCGAGCGCGTGGGTGGTCGCGGCGGCGAGGTCCGCGCCGTCCAGCGCCTCGGCGTAGGTGGACACCGCCCGGACCTCGGCCTCCAGCTCGGACGACAGTTCGCCGGCCAGGGCGGCCGCCTTCGCCGGATCCCGTCCGGCCACCCGAATCCGCCGGATCGGGCGGACCCTGCACATCGCGCGGGCATGCGAGCGGGCCTGCACACCGGTGCCCAGGACCGCCAGCACCGTCGCATCCTCGCGGGCGAGCAGCCGGGCGGACAACGCCGAACAAGCCGCGGTCCGCATCGCCGTGATGGCCGTACCGTCCAGCAACGCCGTCGGCTCGCCGGTATCCGGATCGAACACGACGATCAGCGCCTGGTGGGTCGGCAGCCGTGTCCCGGCGTTGTCCGGGAAGAGCGAGACCAGCTTGCTCATCAGCGTCCCCGCCGACGGCACATAGCCCGGCATGGCCGCCAGGAAGCCCTCCCGTTCGGGTACCAGCGCGGCTACGCGGTTCGGCGCGGAGGCAAGGCCGGCGCTGAGGTCCGCCATCGCCGGGGCCAAGGCGTCGATCAGCCGGTCAATGTCGAGGAGAGCCTCGACCTGTGAGCGTCCAAGAACAAGCATCCGCCTCAACCTCCCACGGGCAGCCCACCCATGAAAGACCGCTTGGGCTAAAACGTCACCCACGACCCTCGTCGCCCCGGACATGACGCGCCGCCCTCCCGAGAGTTCGGAAAGCTCCGCGGGCAGCCGCCGACGACACAACTCGAACCCCAACGCGAGAGGCCCCGGATCTCTCCGGGGCCAGCCCGATCAGCCCGATCAAACAGTGCCTTCAGCATGCGGGCGCTGAGGTCAGCTCTGCTACTTCAGGGCAGCAAGGCCCCTCTGCAGATCGTCGAGGTTCATGACCGGCTCAAATGTGACCTCTGCGCCCATCTCCTGGAAGAACGGATCGGCGATGGAGGGCAACTGCGAGCTGTCTTCCATGTCGAATACGAGAATCATGGAGCGCCCGCCCTCAGGGGTGAAGTAGGCGGCCTCCGGCTTCAGCTGTTCGATGGCTGACTTCAGCGAGTCGGGCATCGCTCCGCCCTTCGTCACCTGATTCGACATCTGGGTGTCCATGCGGGCCTTCATCATCATCCGCATCGCACACTCTCCTCGCGCACCGCGACCTGCGCGGTTCCGTCCGCGCTCGCTTGGATCCGGTGCATCCCGCTCAGCTTCATCTCGCCGATCACTGTCCGCAACCTTTCATACGCTCTACGTGACGCCAAAGGGGATGACAAAAGGCCCCGAAACTCTCCGGGGCCTCTCACCTTCTGCAAATGGAGCTGCGCTCAGCTCGACACTGCCCCGCCCGCGAAGCCGACTGCAAGGTCTCCCAGTACGTCACAAAGGGCGCTGCCGCTCACGTCCCCGACGGCCGCGGCTGCTCCGGCGGAACTGAGCTCTCGGCAACCGCCATCCACTGGTCCAGGTCGGTCTGGGTGAACTCTGCCCACGGTGGGATTCCGGGGAGCTGGCGGAGGAGGTCGTAGGCCTCGGGGATCTGGGCTCCGCGGAGGACCGGGCAGTGGCAGCCGGCGATGACCTCGGCGTTCAGATGTTGGAAGGCGGTGACGACCGTCCCGAACTTTTGGGCGTCCAGCAGGGCGACCCAGGGGGAGACCAGTCTTCCGCCGAAGAACTGGCCGTCGCGGAATTCGTCTGGCGACAGCGCCGCCATTTCGGGCGTAGGGGTCGGCACGTTCGTGGCGAAGGTGTCCACGGCCCACAGGACGTTGGCCTTCGCGTCGAAGAGGGCGCGGGTTGTGGGGTTGTCGTACAGGGGCGGTCGCTTGGCGACCAGGGTGCGATCGCCGACGTCGATCGTGTCGCCGTCGGTCATGAAACGGCACCGGTTGATGGGAGTCTCCCACTCCTCGGCCATGCGGCCGAGGGAGAACCATGTCGTCAGCAGGGTCGCGTTCGGGCATTCCGCGAGGACCGCCAGGAGGTTGCCGGCGTGGTCGCGGTCGTCGTGGGTGAGGAAGATCCACCGTACGTCCAGGGGATCCACGACGGACCAGGCCGCCTCCAGCCACTGGGAGCGCACTGCGGGCGCCCCGGTGTCCACGAGGATCGGTTCGGTTCCCCGGATCACCATCGAGTTCATCGGGAAGTGGCCGACCGGCGGGGCCTCGAGGGCCCACGGGATGACGAACGTCTCCTCGGCGATCTTGTACGGCTGTAGAAGGTTGAAACTCTGCATGGTTGTCATCGCTGCTCTCCCTAGGACGGAGTCGCCGCAGCGTCCATGAATCCAGTGCAGCCCCGTGCCGGGCTGTCGTCAAACGCAGAACTCGTGAGGGTCGGCTTCGGTGAGCGACGACGGGTACGCGGTCGGCCAACTGTCCGACGCCATGGGCGGTACCGGTTGACGCGGTTGCTGTACTTCGCTGCTGTACGCCCCTGAAACGCAAGAGGCCCCGGATCTCTCCGGGGCCTTTCACCTGTGTGCACTCGGCAGGATTCGAACCTGCAACCTTCTGATCCGTAGGATCGGGCAGGGTGTCCTACTCAGGGACGACAGCCACTGACCACGATCGTCTAGGTTGGCGATCGCGTGCGAGCGTGTGCCGTCGTTGCCGTCACAACTGCCGTCAGGTTGAAGCTGCGCGCCATAGCTGAATATGCGCCCCGCCCCGGTCCCAGCAGAGCCACTCCCTACCAAACGACCTCAGGGCTAACTCTCAAGATCTTCAATGTGTTCGCGTGTATGAAGTGTGTCTGGATGGTCTTCCCCCAGGTGGCGAGCTTGATCGACGTACAGTCGCTTAAACTCTTCCAAACCCCTCTCTCGATCGCCACTAAAAAGCAAATGGTAAGCAAGATAGTCCCGAGCTTTCAGCGTCCTTGGATCACCGGATCCATGGATCCTCTCTCTATCAGAGGTAAGCCGCTGGTAGGCGATCAGAGCACCCTGAAGATCACCAGCGCTACGCAATGCCGAAGCCAGGAGCATTACCATCCTGACGGTCATAGGGTGATCAGGCCCCAGGATGCCCTCACAGTCTTTGAGGAGTTGGCTGTACTCACGAACAGCCTCGCCCTTCTTGCCTGATCGGCCCTTCCAATGCGCCACCATTCCCCTGGAATCCAGCGTCTCCGGGTGCTCAGGACCTCGCTCCGATAGATGCTTATCGTAGACATCTTGGCTAATCTTCAGCGCACGATTAAAATCGCCAGCGACTCCTACGTAATCGGCGAGATGGCATTGGAGTTCTAGAACTCTTGGGTGGGTTTCTCCCAAATGCACTTTCTCATCCTGCAACAGTGACCGCATGGTTTGAATTGCTTCCTTATAGCGTTCACATTCAGCGTACCACTGCGCGAGGTGATGACGAACTGAGAAGGTTTGCTCGTGATGTTCTCCATGCCGTCGAGAAACCTGCCGCAGCATAGCTTCCAGGATTTCGATGGCACCAGTCACATCCCCGGAAGCGCCAATCTCTTCTGCTAGATGAATTTGAGTATGCCAGGTAGCCGCGTGATCCCGTCCGTTGACCCGCAGTTCGTCTTCCAGCAACTCCTGGCAGGTGGCAATTGCTCCAGCGATGTCGCCGGCATGACTTCGCGCACTTACGAGGCGGCGGCGCGTATCAAAAGTCAGTTCGTGATCAGGACCGTGAACCCGAATCCTCTCCCTCAAGAGCTCCTCAAAAGCGCGCACTGAGCCTTTTGCATCACCAGCGCGCCCCAGGCAATCAGCCAAGGAACTCCGAATATGTTGCACCCATCCATGATCGCTACCATCACGCTCTAGCTCGTCCCGAAGGAGATCCCGATATTCCTTCAACGCCTCGGCGATACGACCCGATTCTTCGAGAGCATCACCCAGGGACAGTCTCAGAAATGTGAGATCGGAGCGGGCCGAATCAGTCTCTTCGGCAGCACGACGCACCATTCTGAAATGTTCCACCGCAGCTGACGCCAAGCCAGCCGTCATAAGACTTTCTCCGTGCCTGTCGAGCAGCTCGTGAGAATAATCGGACAGCAACTGAGGCAAGGAATTATCTCGTATGAATTCCGCGTTCCACCTCAAGGCTCGTACATAGTCCGACTGAATCGGACTATTCGGCCATGCCTCGAGTAGGCCATCTGCGGCCGCCTGAACAATACGCTCGTAGGCTTCTTCGCTCAGCCCCTCAACGACTGCCCGTTGTACAAGCGCGTGCATCCGTACTTCCGCGCCTGGCGCTGCTCCGGCATCGTCGTCGATCAGGCTTAGTCGGTGGAGGTTACGCAAAGCGGACTTCACATGAGCCTCAGATAGCGCCCGTTGCACCTTCTCGTCCGTGAAACTCCCTACATATTCCGCGACAGCGTCCGTCGCAAAGATTCCCCTTGGGATGCCGTTGGGATTGAGGACCGCCGCGATCTCAAGTACTGGGCGAGCCGATCCACGCGGCGTAAGTGAATTCGCTTGATCCATGGACAGTGACCAAGTGGCCGTCACGATATCGTGGTGATCGTCAGGCAGGCTCTCCACGTCCGGTAGCAACTCTGTCAGCGAACTACGTCTATCCGCCAGCAACTCTCTATACCGGGAGCACTCCATACCGGAATCGACCAGGTATGCAGCTGACTGAGCCAGCGCTAGGGGCAAATGATCGAGATCTTCTGCAAGGTTTCCCAGTTCTTGGGAATCTACGTGAAGCCCGAAATTCGAAAGTTTTTCCGTGAGGTACTTAACGGAATCATACGCAGCGAAAATTTCTACGGATATGCGACGCCATCGAGCACCAGCGAGTGCGGCATCTCTGCGGCGAGTCGTTACCAAGACCCCGCCACTTCCAACTAATGGCGGACAAAGTCCCCTCAATGCAGACGGTGTGGACAGGTCGTCCAGCACCACCAACCACTTCAGGTCAGTGGTGTGGGTCCAGGATAGAAAGTTGGCCGCAGCGCTTTCCGTGTCACTGACATCAGCCCCCGTAAGCGCGTTGATCGCCTTAGCGTAGGAGGACTGTATTGACTCCCTGCTGCTCGCTGAGGTCCAGACCACCACATCGACTGATCGATCACTTAAGCGCTTTCGAACATAGCGTGCGGCAATTTGCGTTTTTCCTACTCCGCCAGCTCCCACCAGTAAACTTACTTCTGGTTCCGCGTCTACCGATTCAAAAGCCTGGGCTAGCTGTCGGCTTGCGCTCCGTTCCTGAAAACAGTCAGCCTCTCTGGGCGGACTGCCAATCAAGATCGGCGCATTCTCCACTTTTCGCGACTGTGGCGACACAACCAACTGGCCAATGTACCCGGCTGCGAGCCCACCATTACTCGCAAGCACGGAATTTTCTGCCGCAATGTGAGAGGCTTGTGAGTTACCGGAAACAGTCAGCCCCGACCCGTCTCCGGAAAGGGAGGGTTTGCAAGGCTCAAGCCGCCTTCCACGTTCAGTACGCCGCTGGCCACTGAGCCTCGCTCAGCTTGCACATGAAGGTCTCCCCCAACTGCCAGCCCTCGATCACCAGCAGACGTGTTACTTTCACCCAAAGCTCCCAGTGCAGCGATGTCTCGTAGTGCCTGTGCTGCGTTCTCCCGGTCCTCGGTAGGAAGGTCTTCGAGAAAGTCTTCGAATCGCGTGCGCCACACCCCTACGAGTCGGGCTCGCTGGACATCGTCAGGCCGGTGACTCTCTTGGATTTCAACGAGAGTCCGATCCAATCGGGCCAGTGCCGTCTGTTCAGCCGCGTCGTCGCGGCCCAGCAATGCCGCTACCCGGCTTCGAATAACCGTCCAGACGTCTGTTCCGGCCGCTTGCACTACGGCCGTTCCTCCCGCCGCAGCCACGGCTGTCAAGGCCTCGTTCAGCATCCCTACCCCCTAGTCGACGCCTGGGGCATCACGATAGAGCAGGGCAGAGCAATACGGACTCCAAGTTGAGAACAGATGACCAGGCGTACACCAGCGTCACTGCTTGGCCATCGCGCCAGTGGTCGACAGCGGCCGGAGGGGGCACGGACGGAGACACAGCGGGAGGGGTTCTGCCGTCCGCAGGTTGGAGATGCGGCTGTACCAGCAGTTCAGAGATACTCGCCGGCGGTTGCTGTACTGCAGTGAGGTACAGCAACCGCCGCAGGCGACCGGCAGAAAGTCCCTCACCATCCCCACGACCAGCGTCCCGGGCCGCAATGGTGTCCAGCCGACAGTTCGGGACCAAGCGGTCCGTGCCGGACTCGTGCCAGATCCACCGGGGAAACACGTGCGAACACTGGGGTATCGAACCGGTGGCACGCCATAGGGCCAGGGCCCATAGCCCCAGGTCAGCGCGCCAGCCCAGGCAAAGAACCTAAGCTTCCCAAGCTGAGGTCTCGGTGGAATCCCCGGCCGTCGTAAGGGGATTCGTCCACCCGACACTCGGTCCTAGTCGGGAGTGGCCCTGCACAGCGATCTCGTCAAAGTGACGCTAAAAGAGGGGAACTTGCTACCTCCTCCAGATCGGTCTGAGATCCTGTAGACCGATCGAGAGGGGCCGCAGGTATGGAGTGGAAGACCCACGGTGAGCGACAGATCTACACCAACAAGTGGGTGAATCTGTGTCTGGTCGACGTCCAGCAGCCTGATGGACGCAGGTGGGAGTACCACGTCGTCCGCCTCCGGCACCTGGCCGTGGCCGCTGTGGTCAACGAGCGCCAAGAGGTCCTGATGATGTGGCGACACCGCTTCATCACGGACTCATGGGCCTGGGAACTGCCCATGGGCCTGGTCGAGGACGGCGAGACCCCGGAGGAAGCAGCTGCTCGCGAGGTCCTGGAAGAGACCGGCTGGCGCCCCGGCCCGATCAAGCCCCTGATCTACGCCGAGCCGGCGAACGGCATCACCGACTCCCAGCACCACGTCTTCCGCATCGACGGCGCTACCTACGCCGGGCCGCCCACGGAGAAGAACGAATCCGACCGCATCGAGTGGATCCCACTCTCAGAGATCCGCGGGATGATAGACCGCCGCGAAATCGTGAGCAGCGGGTCACTCGTGGGTCTGCTCTACCTGCTCATGGACGAAGCGATCCGCTGACCGGCGGGAGGAGTTCCCGTAGCCGCGCCTCGAAGGCCAGGGCTACGGGCTCCTGCCTGTGTGGGGCCAACTGGTCGTAGAACTCCCTGAGCTGCCCTGACACTCGCTCCGAGGCCACCGCCGCCGCGGGCTCAAGGGCCTGCGTGGCGGTGTGGCACGCCTGGTCAAGCTTGCCCTCGTCAAGCTGCGTACGAGCCAGCCAGAACGAGTGAAACGCGCGGCCTCGCTGGTTCGTGTGGTGCTCCCGCCGCAGGGCATCGGCGATCAAGGGTTCGGCAGTCGCCGCTTCGCCCAGTCGGCCATGGGCGATGCCCGTGTCCACGATGAGCTTCGGCTCATCGAAGTAGGTCACCCATGAGGGGTCCGGATCGCTCGCCCCGATCTGCTCGAATTGGCTGTGTGCTTCCCCGATCGCCCGGTGCGTGTCATCACGGTTGCCGAGGGTGGCATGGGCGAATGCTTCCCGCATGGCCAGCATCGACATAACGCGCGGCGTGCTGCCGAGTGCTGACCGAGCCTGGTCCTGGGCGGCGGTCACGAGTGCCAACGAGTCCGCGGGCTTGTCCTGGTAGGTCGCCTGCAAGCTCATGCAGGCGAGGACGTTGGCCATGAACTGCCGGTCGTCGATCTCCTTCGCCAGTTGCAGGGCCTCGGTGAAGTACGCGCGGGCTTGGTTGTACTGCCGGGCGTCGAAGTAGGTCCAACCTGTCAGGCGTGCCAGCTCGGCCGCGATGCCGTACAGGCCGTTCTGGATCGACGGCGGTCGGCTCTCCTTCAGGAGCCCCACGACATAACGGAGCTGGCCGACGATGGCGGGCCGCAGTGCTTCGCCACGGTGCTGGTCGTCTCGTCGCCAGTAGTCCTCGATGGAGGAGCGGAAGGCTTCAAGCGTCGCCGCGTTCAGGCTCGTTCGAGTGGCCAGTGCCAAGATGCTGTCCACATCGGGACCTGGCAGAGACGCGGGGGCAGGATGCTCGGCTTCCGGTATCTGAGGCGCCTCGCGCTCGTCGACCACCAGGGCCTGGGGCGTCTCCCACGCTCGGCGCGCAAGCCCGAGCATGTCTCCTGGGATGCGCAAGCCGTCTGAAATTCGCTCGATGACGTCCATGTGCAGCAAGTGGCGTCGGCCTGCGATGACTTCGCCCACTCGGCTCGGCGTCAGGTCACAACGCCGGGCGATCATCGACGGGTAGATCCCCGCTCTGACCTTCACCAGCCGGAAGGCTCTGGCGAAGTCCCGGACCCGGCACGCATCGATCATCTCGGGATCGGTGAGCAGCCTTGCCGGCAGTTCCTGCGGCCGGTCCGGGTCGGGCATCGGCAAGCTCCCACACTGCGAGGGCTACGCAACGTCGCTGGTTCCCTACTTCCCGCGATGTTACCCAAGTTGGGTAATCAGCCTGACCTTTTAACGACCGCCCTCCGATCGCGATGCTCCCTTGCATGGCGAGCAACCAGCAGACCAGACCAGGCATCGGTGAACTGGCGAAGGACACCGCCAAGGGACGTATCGGCATCGTCATGGGTGAGCTCGGCGGCCGAGTGCAGATACGGCCCATCGGCGGCGGCCGGGAGTGGGATGCCATGCCGGACAAGGTGGTGCAGCCGAGTGCTCGGGAGGAATTGAGCGCCCGCCTGGCCGTCAAGAACGGCAACAGCAGGGACGGCCTGTGATGCGCGTCATCGGCCGATACGCGGGAGCCCTCTTCATCATCATGATCAGCGGGTCGTGCGGCCTGGTGATCGGCATGGCTCTCGCTGTCAGCCAGTAGACCGGCCGCCCCGGACGGGTGCTTATTCCCCGGTTCCCCCACCCCCGTTTGGGGCGGCCTCCCAACTCCGTAAGTGCCACGCTCCACTACCCAGAAGGAGTTCTCGCATGACGGCAACGGCGAACGACCAGAGGTCCGGCCGCGCGGTGGCTGGCGAGGAACTGTTCCAGAGCCTCGCCCACTTCGTGGTCGTCCACAGCGGGCAGTCACCCGAGCGTGCCGAGCGGATCGCGGACCAGGCGGTCGCCTTCGTGGTCACCGCAGCCACCGCGATCGTCCCCATGGTCCCGTCGGACGACGTGGACCTGGGCCTTCACGCGCTCATCCTGCACACGAAGGAGTACGCCGATCTGTGCGAGCGGTACGCGGGCCGCTTCCTGCACCACAACCCGAAGCCCGGTGGTGGCGCCCGTGATCCGAAGCAGGTCGCCACTTCGGCACGCGCCATGAAGACGGCGGGCTTCATGGTCTTCGACGACCTGTGGACCGTGAACGGCACGAACCTTGCCCAGTGCGACTCCGACTGCGGCCGCCCGTACGGCCAGGCGTAGCACAAGACAGCAGCGACGCGGCCGGCCTCGACCCGTGGTCGGCCGCGTTCGCCCGGAAGGAGAACAGACGTTGTCCGGCTCACCCACTGAACTGCCGATCGTGGTGCTCGACGCCCTCATGCCCACGTCTCAGCGCCTCGTCCTGAACCGCCGGGGCTCCATGGTCTGGGAGGTGCAGAGCCATCGAGGTCACTACGCCGTCAAGGTCGGCTATCCGATCCAGGCTACGGCCGACTGGTCCGCCCAGCCCTGGACCGCCCTCGCGCCCGCACGCGAGGGTGCCGTGCTGCATCGCCTCGGATTCGACGACTTCGCGTACGGAGAATGGGAGCACGGGACGTGGAACTTCCAGCCGTGGCATGAAGGGCCGGACCTGTACCGCCTGTGGGAGCCCTGCCGTAGCAAAGGCCCGTCCGTCACACCGCACGCCAGCGTGGCGCTGGGCTGTGTCGAGGCGCTGGCCGAACTGCACGCCAAGGGCTGGGCCCACGGCGACGTACAGCCCGCCCACTTCATCGTCGGGCCGGAGCGGACGCATCTCATCGATCTGGCTCTAGCCCGCGGTGGGCACGTCCCCGAGGGGTACGACTTCCCGTTCCGCGGCTGCCTCGTCCACTACGAAGCACCGGAGATTGCCCGCAACGTGCTCGCCACAGGGAAGGCCGAGGCCACCCCGGAAGGCGACATCTACGCCCTCGGCGCCTCACTGCTCATCTCGGCCACCGGCTGGCGGGCTGTCGAGTACCCGGACGACGCTCCACGCCCCGTCCAAAGAGAGGCCGTGGCCAACGGCAGACGCCGCCCCGTGAAGGCGCCTGGTGGGCTGGGCGAGTTGGTCGAGGCGATGCTCAGCCATGCTCCCGAAGACCGGCCGACCATCTACGAGGTGGGTAAGGCCCTGAGCTGCCTCTAGAGCCCGGTTCGCCCGGCGGCGCTGGCATAACCAAGACCAACACAGACAAGGAGCGGCGGCGGCCACGGGCCGCCAGCGCGCGCGGCCCGCCGTAGGCGGGCCACCTTGATCCGGTAAAGAAACTCTGAACAGCTCCGCAGGGCAGGGAGATGGCAGATCAGCGAAAGAGCCGCTCAACGCCGTGGGGACGCTCAGCGGCTGGGAGGAAGCGCGAAACGCATCGACGGCACGGGCGGCAAGCGGGAGACATGGCCGAGCACATAGCGGACTACGAGATGAGGTTGACCAGCATTCACGTCGAAGACGCGGATCAAGTGGCCGCGCTGATCCAAGAGATGCGGGCAATCGTCGGTCGCCTCAGCAAGGAGACCAGAGCACTGCGTGAGGAAGTGGCTCAGCTCAGGACTGCGACTTCGATTGCTGAGACTTCAGCTCCTCGACCTCACGCCGCAGCTCCTGATGATCAGCGCTGACACGGAGCTCGTCACGTAGAGCAGTGAGCATTTCAGTGAGGGTGGCCCCCGAAGCGAGAGATCGAACCGCTCACGGCCAAGGAGGGGCGTCAGCTCCTGGCGGCTGCCCGTGACAACCGGCACTGGGCCGCGTATGAGCTGGCGGTCCGCATCGGCCTGCGGCGCGGTGAGCTGCTGGGGCTGCGCTGGTCGGATGTGGATCTCCACGAAGGTGTCCTCACCGTCCGGCAGGCCCTACAGCGGGTCGCCGGCGAACTGCTGATCGTCGCGCCGAAAACGCAGCGCTCGGCCCGCCGCGTGGCCCTGCCAGCCGAGTGCATGACCGCGCTCCGTGCCCAGCGCGCGCAGCAGATAGCCGACCGGAAGGCGGTCGGTACCAACTGGAAGGGGACGGGGCAGGGCCTCGTCTTCACCACGAAGAACGGGACCCCATTGAGCCGCGCAACCTGAACCGTTCCTTTGAGACGCTGTGCGCCCGCGTGGGAGTCCGTAAGGTCCGCTTTCATGACCTGCGCCACACCTGCGCGTCCCTGCTCCACGAACAGGGCGCCGACGCCCGAATGATCATGGAAGTCCTGGGACACAGCTCCATCCGCGTGACCATGGACATCTACACCTTCGTACGGCTCGACTCGCAGCGCTCGGCGTTCGATCGCGTCGGGGATGCCCTGAGGGGTGACGGCAATGACCCAGACGATGAGGACGGCGCGGCCGGTGTCCCGGTAGCCGTCTGATCCTCGGAGCGATGGCGACACAAGGGGGAATGAGAGGTCGACCATCTCAGCGGCCGACCTCTCACCATGACGCAACGCTGTCAGATCGTTCCCGAACAGATCAACGTGCCCAGTAGTCCGGCGGGAACTCACCTGGTTCAGTGGGACGGGCCCACCCTTGGACCAGTTCCTCGGCGGTCTCCTCTTCCGCTTCTGTGGCCGCCGACTCCTGCTCTTCGGGGATGAACACAGCCTCTTGCCCGCTCTTGGGGTCTGGAGGCGTGTAGCCAAAGGTGTTGTCCCACTGGTCCACAGTGTCAGCCTTCCTCAAGGCGGGGCTTAAAGGCAGCGCCGCGACTTTGCCTTCCCGTACAACAGGTCGCCACGCACCTCAGTGCCGTCCTTAGCGATGGCGTAGCCCCGTGCCTCCAGACGATGCTTGCGATCGCTGGGCACCGGGCTCTTGCAGTTCACGTAGAACGTAGTGTCGTTGTTCTGCTTGCTGGTCCTGGGACCGACGATCGATCCGGTCACCCGGTGCCAACCACCATTGTCGGTGGCGAACTGGCCGTTCGTCCATTGAGTGCGGAAGCTACCCGTGCAGTCCTGACTGGTACCACCCTTGTCCGAGCCGGTGGTGTGGGCGACGACCTGGCCCACCCACAGGGTGCATATGAAGCTGTCGCCAGCCGCCAGGGCTCTCTGAGATTCGTTGACCAGCGAGTCGGGGAGCCAGTTTGCCGGGTCCTGCGCCTTGGGATCAGCCCCGTCTAAGACCGGGCTGTTGTAGACCTGCTCGCCGTCGTACCCGAAGTGCACCAGTTCCGCCGTCGTCTGGTCGACCTCTGCGCCTTCCGACACGGAAGTCTGTGGCTCCGGGTCGTTGGCAATGGCGTTGCTGGACAGTGCTACGGGGAGAAGCAGTCCCCCCGCCAGCGCAATGGCAAGAGCGCTCTTCTTGAGTGAAGGATGCCGATAAGGGACGGCCGGAAGAGCGTCTGGAATGTCTCATTTCGCCGCAAAGGCACACCGCCCGTAGCCCAAGAGACCCGCGCGCCCGCATCACCGGGAGATGGCAGGCACCACCTGCCGGAGCCGGGTAGCCGCATAGGTGGTTGCCGTCAATCACTGCCGTCAATGCAAAAACCAGAGGCCCCGTGGATTCCTCCATGGGGCCTCTGGCCTGCTGTGCACTCGGCAGGATTCGAACCTGCAACCTTCTGATCCGTAGTCAGATGCTCTATCCGTTAAGCTACGAGTGCTTGTTTTGTTTCCCTGTCGGCCCCGGCCCTGGCCTTGCGGGCCCGCTCGCGGCGACAGGAAGAACATTACATGACTGCCGTCGCCATGTGAAATCCGTTTGCCATACCCATTGTGACCTGGGGAAACGGCTCAAACGGCGCCCCAACCCGTCGTACGGACGCCGTGCGCACGACGAAGCCCCGATCTTGTGGACCGGGGCTTCGTGATCAGGTGCGGAGGCGGAGGGATTTGAACCCTCGATGGGATTGAAGTCCCAAACCGCATTAGCAGTGCGGCGCCATAGACCGGACTAGGCGACGCCTCCAGCACAACCGCCCGCGCGAGCGCGAATGGTGCGTGCAGATGATGACACAGACGAGCGCGGTGTCACCAATCGCCTCCCACGGTACTAGGCAGGCGGGCCGCAGGGCAAAGCACTAGAACGGCACCGTCGGCGCCTTTCGGATGGGCGGGAGGAGGGCGCGCAACGTCCGGGGGGCCGGCGGCGTTAGTCAGGTCATGTCGCAGGTCAGCCGGCTCGGCCGGTTCACACAGTTCGCACGGTCCGCAGAGTTCGCATGGTCCGCACAGTTCACTCGGTCCGCACAGTTCACTCGGCTCGTCGCCGTCGTCGGCGCCGTCGGCTCTGTCGTATCGGTCTCCGCGGTGCCCGCAGCCGCCGTCTCCCCCCTCGCGCCCGCGGTCGGCGGCGATCACCTCACCGTCACCGTGCGGAACTCGGGCGGTGGTCCCGACAGGGCGTACGAGCTGGACTGTCATCCCGGTGGGGGCAGCCACCCGGACGTGAGCGGCGCGTGTGGCGTCGTCGATCGGAACACGCGGTGGGGGAAGGACGCCTTCGCTCCCGTGCCGAGGGACAGCTTCTGCACCATGCAGTACGGCGGGCCGGCCACCGCGCATGTCACCGGGACCTGGGCCGGGCGGCCCGTCGACGCGACGTTCGACCGAAGCAACGGCTGTCAGATCGGCCGCTGGGATCGATTCGTACCGCTTCTGCCGAAAATGGGCGGTTAGGAGGGAGCAGTGAGGCCGGGCCCGACCAGCACGGGGCCCGCCCGTACCGGCCTTCGCGCGCGCTCTCCGTGGCGGATGCCCCGACTCCGTAAAGGTCGCGCGAAGGTCCTGCGCAGGCAGATGCGCAGGGTGAGGCGACAGCGGAACATGCGGTCACACGTTCTACGTCACTTCGTCGTGCGACCTCCCTCTCATCCGGCGTCGCGAGCGCAACCGCTGCCCTTAGACTCCCTCGCGTGACACGTTGCGGGCAGGTTGGCAAGATGGCCCGAGCGGTCGGCAAGGTGCGGTAACAGGGAGGAAGCGTCTCGTGAGCAGCAGGCCATCCCGAGGCGCTGCTCGCCTCGCAGCCATACTCGACGCGCTTCCCGATGCGTTGGTCCTGGTCAACGCCAATGGAACGGTCGTCAACGCCAACACCATCGCCCTCGAGGCCTTCGAGGCGCCGGGGACGGCTCTGGTGGGGCGGGGGCTTCTCGATCTGCTGCCGCAGTTCGACTCCAAGCTCATCCCTGGCTCGATGCGGCGGCCCGACCACATGGATCCGCGCGGGCGGACCAAGCCGACCCGGATGGTCGCCCGGCGGACCGACGGGACCGAGTTCCCGGTCGAGGTCACCAGCGCGAATCTGGAAAACGGCCAGCAGGCCTACGACAACCACGGCTACACCAGCGACGAACTGCTGATGCTCGTCGTACGGGACCTGTCCGGGACCGTGGACACCGAGGCAGAGCTGGCGCGCTCGCAGCGGCAGACCGAGATGATTCTGCGGGCCGCGTCCGAGGGTGTCGTGGGCACCGACACCGACGGGCGGATCGTGCTCGTCAACCCGGCCGCCGCTCAGATACTGGGTTATCGGGCCAGTGATCTTGGCGGGCGTGAGCTGCACGACCTCATCCTCCACTCCCGCGCCGACGGCACACCCTTCCCTTTCGAGGAGTCTCCGCTCGCCGACACCCTGCGCTCCGGGCGCAAGCACCGGGTGCGCGGGCAGGTGCTGTGGTCGAAGAAGGGCGACAAGGTTCCGGTCGACCTGACGACCGCGCCCGTCCGCGACGGCGACCAGCTCGTCGGCGCCGTGCTGACCTTCGCCGACCGGCGGCCGTACGACGCGCTCGCCCAGGAGAAGACCGTCGCCGAGCGGCACCACGAGGAGGAGCTGGAGCGGCTCTCCGAAGAGCACGCCTCCGAACTCACCGCGTTGCGCCAGAAGCACGTGACCGAGGTGGAGGAGCTCCAGGAACAGCACGATGAGGAACTCGCCGCGAACGAGGAGCGCTACGCCGCCCTCGGCGAACGGGAGAAGGACCGGTTCGAGGCCCTGGCCGCGCGGCACGAGCAGTTGCTGACGCTGCTCGCGGGCTCGCTGCGCGGGCCCCTCGACGAGCTGCGCCGCGAACTGGCCGCGCTGGCCGCCGACGACGCCGGGCAGCTGTGGCCCGAGGCCAATCAGGTGCTGCACCACCTCTCGGCCGGCTATTCGCGGATCACCACGCTCATTGACAACGTCCTCGGTTATCAGCGGCTCGACACGGGGGCCGACGGCATCACGCGTACGAAAGTGATGCTGGACTCGGTTGTGGCAGCGGGTGTCGACGGGGCCGTGGAACTCATCGGGCCCGGACGCGTGCAGTTCGCCGTGCACGCGCCGCCCATCGAGGCCGAGGTCGACTCCCGGCTCCTCGCCACGGCCCTCGCGCACCTCATCGCGGACGTCGCCGGTGTCGACGCGACCGGCAACTCGCCCGTCTCGGCGGGCGGTTACCTGGACAGCACCGTCGTCGTCGCGGCGGCGCAGCGCGGTGAGGTCGTACGGATCGAGGTGCGCGGGCCGTATGCCGGGGGAGACCCGGTGCACGAGCCGATCGTGCGCGGGATCGTGCGGGCGCACGGCGGAGTGCTCCAGACGCACGAGGTGCCGGGCATGAGCGGCAGTGCGTACGTCCTCGAAGTGCCGATCGGCGGGGGAGCGGGGGCCGTCGCGGCTCCGGGTCCGGCCGCTCTGGAGGCCGCGCCCGGTGGACAGACCGCCGCCGTGCCTGAGCAGGCCACCTCCGGCGGTGGGCGGCGGCGGGCCCGGCGGGCCTCCGTGGACGCCTTCCTGGAGAGCGACGTGCCGGGCGCAGCCGACGGCGACGGTCCCGAGACTGAGGCCTCGGCGCCCACCGGACGGCGTCGGCGGCGGGCCGCGGCCGCGCAGGAGACCCCGCAGGTTCCGGCGCTGGAATCGGGTGACACCGGGGAGGTTTCCGGCGGTACCGGGCGGCGGCGGGGGCGGCCGGCCGAGCATGCGGGCGAAGCCTCGGCCTCGGAGGAGGCTTCGGAGGCGGGCGTGTCCGAGGGTGCCGTCGTCATGTCCGCCGAGCATGCCGCCGAGACCGCGGCCACGGGCAGCGGTCTGGGCGGGACCGTGCCGCCGCAAGGTGTGCCCGCGCCCGGCGGAGGCGGACGGCGCGACAACGGCGAACAGCACGCCTTGCCGCCGGCATTGCCCGCGGCTGCCTCCGGCGATCCGGGGCGGGGTGCCGGCGCGGCCGGCGCCGGGAATCCTCCGCACGGGAATCCTCCGCACGGGAATCCCCAGCAGCCGACCGGACGACGTCGGCGGGCGCTGGCCGCCGCGTCGGAGCGGGCCGCCGCGCAAGAGGCGGGCCCGCGTACGGTGTTCGCCCTGCCGCCCGCCGACGCGGACCGTCCGGCCGACGGGGCGGGGCAGGTGTCTGGGCAGGGGCAGGGGCAGGGGCAGGTTGCCGCTGCGGCTCCGGCTCCGGCTCCGGGGCATGTGCAGGTTCCTGGTCAGGGTGTCGCGGGGGACGGCCTCGTCGACGACGGCCGGCACGATGCCGTGCCGCACAGTCAGGCCGACGACCACACTCCGCCGCAGCCGCATCCCACGAACGCGCCGACGGGGCGTCGCCGACGGGCGGTTGGCCAGCGGGCGGAGGCGGAAGGCGCCGGGGCACCCGCGCAGGAGGGTCCGGGAGTTCAGGAGGTTCCGGCGGTTCCGGCCCGGGGGGCCGCTGGGCAGGTCGCCCCTGCGCAGACGGCTCCGGTCCAGGGAGCGCCGGCCCAGGCGGCCGTGCCGGTTCAGGGCGGGGCGGCAGGTCAGTCAGTGCCGGCGGGTCACCCGGTACAGGCCGCCGACCAGCCGGTGCAGGCCAGTGGGCCGGTGCCGCCCGGCGCCCCCGTGTCCGCGCCGGGCGCCGCCGTTCACGGTGTCCAGGTGGCCCCCGGCCAGCCCGTCCCGGCGCAGGGCACCCCGGCCCCAGCCCCGGCCCCAGCCCCGGCGCCGTCGGCACAGGGATCGGGTGTCCCGGCCCCCGTCCCCGCGCAGAACGCATCCGTGCCCAACCAGACCCCGCCCGCACAGAGTGCCCCTGCCCAAGGCGTACCCAACCCCGCCGGTGCCGGCCAGCCACTCCCGGCCGAAGACATGCACGGCCAGAGCGCTCCCGGTCAGGCTGTTGCTGGTCAGGCTGTTGCTGGTCAGCCTGTTCCCGGTCAACCTGTTCCCGGTCAAGGCATCCCTGCTCAGAACGCCCCTGTCGAGAACACCCTCGCCCAAGGCGCCTCCCGAACCCCGGCACAGGGCACCCCCTCCCCCCAGCCCTGGCCCGGTGCCGAGGGCACCACCGGTGCCGGCGTGCCCGTATCGGCGAACGGCGCCGCCACCCCCGTACCGCCGAACCCGACGCAGCACCCCCAGAACCCCCAGAACCCGCAGACCACCCAAACCCCACAGCAACAGCAACAGCAACAACCACAACCTCCGCACCCCAGACACCCCACCCCTCTCCCCCCAGAAGCCACCACCCCGCAGCCCCGCGCAGCGCAGCCCTTGCCCGCGGAAGCCGTCGAAGCGCCGTCGGTCGACCCGAACTCCACGCAGGGGCGGGCGATCAGTGTGCGGACGCTGGGGCAGGGTGTGCCGTTCAACCGGCAGGCGGCACAGGCCCAGCAGCAGCCGGCGACGGCAGCAGCAGCGCCTGGTTCGCACGCGCCCGCCCCGCCCCTCCCCTCGGCCACGCCTCCCCCGCATCAGACGGGCGGTTCGGGCCGGCGCCGCAAGCTCGGTACGCGGCCCGACCCCGCCGACGGGCGACCGGAGCAGGGAGCCCGCCCGCACCCGACGGCCGACCAGCCCGCCGTACCGTCGCAGGCCCAGCCGCAGAACCAGCCCCAGCCCTCGCTGGCCGGGCAGTCGCGGCTGGCGCAGATGACCGAGGGCACCGGGCGGTCGTACGCCATAGGCGCGCCGGACGTGAACGCGGCCGAGGGGCCCGAGCCGCTGGACGGTCCGGGCGGGGCCGTCGAGGTGGCGGACACCCCGCGCCCGCAGCCGATGGACGACGAGCTGCCGCCGGAGCCGCTCGACAATCCGCGTCGGCTGCTGGTGTGGCCGGCGCCGGACGTCGCGACCCAGCAGGAGTTGAGCGACCGCGGCTACCGGCCGGTGATCGTGCACTCGCGCGAGGAGGTCGACGCGCAGATCGCGGCCTTCCCCGCCGCGCTGTTCGTGGACCCGCTGACCGGGCCGATCACGCGTACCGCCTTGCAGTCGCTGCGGCAGGCGGCCGTCGCGGCCGAGGTGCCGGTGCTCGTCACGGCCGGGCTCGGGCAGGCGTCGCGCGAGGCGGCGTACGGCGCCGATCCCGCCGTACTGCTGAAGGCGCTCGCGCCGCGCGACAGCGAGCAGCATCCGCCGCGCGTGCTGCTCATCGAGGAGCACGCGGAGATCGCGCTCGCGCTGACGGCGACGCTCGAGCGGCGCGGGATGCAGGTCGCGCGGGCCGCGAGTGATGCGGATGCCGTGACACTGGCGGGCCAGCTCAGGCCGAACCTGGTCGTGATGGACCTGATGCAGGTGCACAAGCGGCGGGCCGGGATCGTGGACTGGCTGCGGGCGAACGGGCAGCTCAACCGCACCCCGCTCGTCGTCTACACGGCCGCCGTCGACCAAGCCGACCTGCCGCGGCTGGCCTCCGGCGAGACCGTGCTGTTCCTCGCCGAGCGCTCCACGAGCACCGAGGTGCAGAGCCGGATCGTCGACCTGCTCGCACGGATCGGGACCAATTAACGGGACCAATTAAGGCGAAGGCGCGATGAGTCTGCGCGCCGCCTCCTTGATCGAGGCGCGCAGGCGGGCGCGGTCGGTGTCGTCCGCGCCCGTGAGGATGCGGCGCATCTGCGGTACGGCGGCCGACCAGTTGGCCAGTGCCGTCAGCAGGAAGAGGAGGTCGCGGGGCGGGATCGCGTCGGTGATGACGCCCCGGGCCTGGCCGTCCTCGATGGCGGCGGCCTTGCGCGTGTAGTGGTCCTGGCGCGCGGTCTCGTCGGGCAGTTCGTCGCTGCCGTACTCGATGCCCTCCCAGAACAGCAGGCGCAGCAGTGCGGGGTGGGCGGCGTGGTAGTCCAGCAACCGGTCGATCCAGCCCTCGATGTCGTCCGGGTCGACCGGGACGGAGGCGGCGAGGTCGACCATCACCTTGCCGAGGACGTGCGTGAACAGTTCGGCCTTGTTGCCGAAGTAGGCGTAGATCAGCTGCTTGTTCGCCTTGGCCTGGGCGGCGATGCGGTCGATGCGGGCGCCCGCGATGCCGTAGCGGGCGAACTCGGCGACCGCCGCCTCGAAGATCCGGGCCTTGGTGGCCTCGGGGTCTCTCACTGCCATGAGGGCAGGGTACCGCGCTTGTAACCAACCATTTGGTTGACGGGAATGCGGGGCGTGGTGCACGCTGTTGGGCCTATCAGCCAACCAACCAGTTAGTTGTTAGAGTCGGCTCGAAGGAGTCCACCGCTCATGCAGTCCGCCACCACGACCCCGCCCGACGCCCGGACTCCCACCGGGAAGACCACCGGGAAGACCACCGGGAAGACCACCGGCAGGGCGGCGGCCCCCGCCCTGCTCCTCCCCCTGATCGCCCTGTGCACCGCGGTCACGGCCGCCAACATCTACCTCGCGGCCCCGCTGCTCCCCCTCATCGCCCGCGACTTCGGCTCGACCTCCTCGGCCGTGGCCTGGGTCGCCTCGGTCGCGCAGTTCGGCTACGCCGCCGGTCTGCTCGTCTTCGCCCCGCTCGGCGACAGCGTGAACCGGCGCCGACTGGTCGCCGCCTTGTCCCTCGTCGCCGCCGCGGCCCTGATCGCGGGCGCCCTGGCCGCCGGCACCACCGCGCTCGCCGCGGCCGTCCTCGTCGCCTCCGCCGCGACCGTCGTCCCGCAGCTGCTCGTCCCGCTGGTCGCCCAGCGCGCCCCCGCCGACCGCCGGGCCCGCCATGTCGCGGCCGTCATCGCCGGCCTGTTCACCGGCGTCGTGGCGGCCCGCGTGCTCGGCGGACTGGTCGGACAGGCCTTCGGCTGGCGAGTGGTGTTCGTGGGCGCGGCCGTACTGACGGCCGTACTGGGACTGGTCACGGCGTACGCCCTGCCCGCCGAGAAGCGTCACCGCTCCGGTCCGCTGTTCGCGGGGCTCGCCGCGCTGCCGTCCGTCGTCCGCCGCTCGCCCGACCTGTGGCGCGCGTGCGTGCGCCAGGCCGGGATGTACGGCGCCTGGAGCGCCCTGTGGACCTCGCTCGCGCTGCTGCTGACGCAGAACGACACTGCGGGCTACGGCATGTCCACCGCCACCGCCGGGCTCTTCGGCCTCTTCGGGCTGGCGGCGAGCGTGGTGGCTCCGCTGGCCGGCGGGTTCGTGGACCGCTTCGGCGCCGCCAAGGTCGTACGGTCCGCGTATCTGCTCGCCGCCGTGTCCGTGCCGCTGTTCTGGCTGGGCGGGCGGGCGATGTGGGCCCTGTTCGTGGCCGCGATCGCGGTCCACGCGGCCCTGGTGGCCTCCCACATCGCCAACCAGACGCTGGCCCTGACCACCACCTCCACCCCGGCAACCGCCAACACCGCCTACGTGGTGGCCGGCTTCGCGGGCGGCGCCCTCGCCTCCGCCCTGGCCGGACCCGCCTTCAGCCACTGGGGCTGGGACGGGGTCTGCGCGGTGGCGGCGGTGTGGCTGGTGCTGGGGTGGGTGACTACTTCGGTACGGCGGTGAGGATTTCGTCGGGTACGGCGGTGAGGGTTTCGTCGAGTACGGCGGTGAGGGTTTCGTCGAGTACGCCGGGGAGGATCTCGTCGAGTACGCCGGAGAGGATCTCGTCGAGTACGCCGGAGAGGATCTCGTCGAGTACGCCGGGGAGGCAAAGCCCGCTGAGGGCCGCTGCCTGCCCGGCGCGCGCCGGCAGGAGTGGATCAGAGCTGGGTGACGTCCAACTCCCCCTCCGCGTACCGCCTGCGCAGCACCTTCTTGTCGAACTTGCCGACGCTCGTCTTCGGCAGCGCCTCGATGATCGTCCAGCGCTCCGGGAGCTGCCACTTGGCGATGTGGCCCGAGTGGGCGAGGAAGTCGCGCAGGGAGCCGAAGTCGGCGGTGGCGCCCTCCTTGAGGACGACCGTGGCCAGCGGGCGCTCGCCCCATCTCTCGTCGGGGACGGCGACAACGGCCGCTTCGGCGATGTCGGGGTGGGACATCAGCGCGTTCTCCAGCTCCACCGACGAGATCCACTCGCCGCCGGACTTGATGACGTCCTTGGCGCGGTCGGTGAGCGCGAGGTAGCCGTCGGGGGTGATGGTGCCGACGTCGCCGGTCTTCAGCCAGCCGTCCTCGCTGAACTTGTCGGCGGGGCGCAGCGGTTCGGCGTCGAGGCCGTTGTAGTAGGCGGCCGCGATCCAGGGGCCGCGCACCTCCAACTCGCCGGCCGACTCGCCGTCCCAGGGGAGGCGTTCGCCGCCGGGGCCGGTGAGGCGGGCCTCGACACCCGCTGTGAAGCGGCCCTGGGTCAGCCGGTAGCCGAACTCCGCCTCGGTGCCCACCGCGTGGGCCGGCGGGCGGGCCACCGTGCCGATCGGGGAGGTCTCCGTCATGCCCCAGGCGTGATAGACCCGCATGCCCAGCTTGTCGAACGCCTCCATGAGCGAGGGCGGACAGGACGAGCCGCCGATGGTGACGTGGGTGAGGGACGTGACGTCCCGGGGCTTCGCGGTCAGCTCGCCGAGCAGACCCTGCCAGAGGGTGGGCACGGCGGCCGCGTGCGTCGGCTTCTCGCGCTCGATCATCTCGGCGAGCGGAGCGGGCTGGAGGAAGCGGTCCGGCATCAGCAGGTTCACGCCGGTCATGAAGGTCGCGTGCGGCAGGCCCCAGGCATTCACATGGAACTGGGGCACCACGACCAGCGAGGTGTCGCGGTCGGTCAGGCCCATGGACTGGGCCATGTTGACCTGCATGGAGTGCAGGTAGACCGAACGGTGGGAGTAGACGACACCCTTGGGGTCGCCCGTCGTCCCCGAGGTGTAACACATGGCGGCGGCCCGGCGTTCGTCCAGCTCCGGCCAGTCGTATGTGGTCGGCTTCCCGGCGATCAGGTCCTCGTACTCGTGCACCTGGACCTCGTGCGCCTGGACGGGGGCGGCGTTCGCGAGCGGGGAACGGTCGCCCGGCCCCGATACCACCACGTGCTCGACCGTCTTGAGGTGCGGGAGCAGCGGGGCGAGCAGGGGGAGCAGCGAACCGTTGACGATCACGACCTTGTCGGCCGCGTGGTTGACGATCCAGGCCAGTTGTTCGGCGGGGAGACGGAGGTTGAGTGTGTGCAGGATCGCGCCCATGGAGGGGATCGCGAAGTAGGCCTCGACGTGGTCCGAGTTGTTCCACATCAGAGTGCCGACCCGGGCGTCGTCGACGACTCCGAGGTCCTCGCGCAGAGCGTGCGCCAGCTGAGCGGCGCGGGCGCCGACCTCGGCGAAGGAGCGGCGGTTCGGCTCACCTTCACCGGTCCACGTGGTGACTTGCGATGTTCCATGGACCGTCGACCCGTGGGTCAGGATCCTGGAGATCAGCAACGGTACGTCCTGCATGGTGCTCAGCACGGCGTCCTCCCGGGGGCGACATTGCCAACGCGGTAGTAAAGGTTGCGCAGATTCTGCGCACATACCACACGGTATGTCACTAGGAAAGGGTGATCGATCGCGCATGTTGGGCTCATTGCGGGAAATCGGTACCGGAAATCGCGTTCTCGCGAGGTCTTGGAGGCTCTGGCGGTCTTGGAGCCTCGGGCGGCCTTGGAGCTCGGGCGGCCTTGGAGGGTGGTGTCAGAGCGCGGTGCCGGTGACCGGCGCTATCGGGCCAGCACCAGCTCGGGGTCCTCGCGCAGCTTGCCCAGCGCCCGGGACACCGCCGACTTCACCGTGCCCACGGAGACCTGGAGCACCTCGGCCGTCTGCACCTCGCTGAGGTCCTCGTAGTACCTGAGGACGACCATCGCCCGCTGCCTGGCGGGCAGTTTCATGATCGCCCGCCACATCGCGTCGTGCAGCGCCTGCTGCTCGGCCGGGTCGTCGCCGCCGGGCACGGGCTCCGGCTCGGGCAGCTCGTCGCACGCGAACTCGTCGACCTTGCGCTTGCGCCACTGCGACGTCCGCGTGTTCAGCAGCGCCCGGCGGACATAGCCGTCCAGCGCACGGTGGTCCTCTATGCGTTCCCAGGCGACGTAGGTCTTGGCGAGCGCGGTCTGGAGCAGGTCCTCCGCGTCGCTCGGGTTCGCGGTCAGCGACCGGGCGGTACGCAGCAGCACCGGCTGGCGGGCCTTCACGTACGACGAGAACGAGGGGTACGGAAGGGTCTGCGTCGCCGGTGCGGCGGCCTTCGAAGCGCTGGTGCAGACGAGTGTGGTCATGGCTCCACGCTATGAGCGGGGCCGCCTCCCGCGGATCGGCCGCAGGTCCCGAAGACGAGTCCGCCTCAGGTTGTAGGGGTAGGGCTGCCTGCACCTCCTGAAGGTGGACGAGCAGCCGGGGACTACTGCGGGATAACCCCTGGGGGTCATCGGGGAGAGGGCCGGGAGCGGGCAGGGAGAGGGCCGAGAGCCGGCAGGGAGTGGGCCCAGAGCCGGCAGGGAGTGGGCCGGGAGTTGGCAGGGAGTGGGCCGAGAGCCGGCAGGGAGTTGGCAGGGGAAAAGACACATGGATCTCACCCGTCGCCGGTCAGCACCAGCCCCGACGTCGGCACCCCCGTCCCCGCCGTCACCAGGATCCGCGCGGCGGCCGGTATCTGGTTCACCGAGGTGCCCCGCAGCTGCCGCACTCCTTCCGCGATGCCGTTCATACCGTGCAGGTAGGCCTCCCCGAGCTGTCCGCCGTGCGTGTTCAGGGGCAACTCCGCACGGCGTACGAAGTCGGCCGCCTCCCCCTTGCCGCAGAATCCGAACTCCTCCAGCTGCATCAGCACGAACGGCGTGAAGTGGTCGTACAGGATTCCCACGTCGATGTCGGCGGGCGTGAGTCCGGAGGTCCGCCACAGCTGCCGCGCCACCACGCCCATCTCCGGCAGGCCGGTCAGGTCGTCGCGGTAGAAACTGGTCATCTGCTCCTGGGCCCGGCCCGCGCCCTGGGCGGCCGCCGCCAGGACGGCGGGCGGGTGGGGCAGATCGCGGGCCCGCTCCACGGAGGTGACGACCAACGCCTGGCCGCCGTCCGTTTCCTGGCAGCAGTCCAGCAGCCGCAGCGGCTCGGCGATCCAGCGGGAGGCCGCGTGGTCGGCGAGGGTGATGGGCCGGCCGTGGAAGTACGCCGACGGATTGGTCGCCGCGTATCCGCGGTCCGTCACGGCCACATGACCGAACGCCTCCGGGGTCAGGCCGTAGGTGTGCAGGTATCGCTGGGCCGCCATCGCCACCCAGGAGGCCGGGGTGAGCAGCCCGAAGGGGAGGGACCAGCCGAGCGCGACCCCCTCGGCCGACGGCTCTCTGTGCTGCACGCCCGAGCCGAATCTCCGCCCCGACCGCTCGTTGAACGCGCGGTAGCAGACCACCACTTCCGCCACTCCCGCGGCGATGGCGAGCGCCGCCTGCTGGACGGTGGCGCAGGCCGCTCCGCCGCCGTAGTGGACGCGGGAGAAGAAGGACAGCTCGCCCATCCCGCAGGCCTGGGCGACGGTGATCTCCGGGCTGGTGTCCATCGTGAACGTGACCACCCCGTCCACGTCGGCCGGCCGCAGCCCCGCGTCGTCCAGGGCCGCCCGCACCGCCTCCGCCGCCAGCCGCAGCTCGCTGCGCCCCGAGTCCTTGGAGAACTCGGTGGCCCCGATGCCGACGATCGCCGCCCGTCCGCCGAGGGTGTCCCGGGTGCGTACGCTCATCCCGCCTCCCCCGCCGGAAGGGTGACCGTCACGGTGCCGGTCACATGTCGGCCGAGGGCGTTGGCTCCGGCCACCCGGACGGTCGCGGTGTCGCCGTCGACCTTCTCGACCGTGCCCGTCAACACCATCGTGTCTCCCGGGTAGTTGGGCGTGCCCAGTCTGATGGCCACCTTGCGGAGTACGGCGCGCGGACCGAAGTGGTCCGTGACATACCGGCCGACCAGGCCGTTCGTCGTGAGGATGTTCATGAAGATGTCGGGGGAGCCCTTCTGCCGGGCCAGTTCCGCGTCATGGTGGACGTCCTGGTAGTCGCGCGAGGCGATCGCCCCGGCGACGATCAGCGTGCGGGTGACCGGGATCTCCAGCGGCGGCAGCACGTCACCGGCCGTGGCACGGGTTTCGCCGACCGTCATGCGACCTCCTCCTGTCCGGCGCGGAAGACCGGCAGCACCAACTCGTCGTCGTACGTCCGGAATTCGAGCCGGACCGGCAGGCCGATCCGCACCTTGTCGTACGGCACCCCGACCACGTTGCTGATCATCCGCACGCCCTCCGCGAGCTCGATCAGGGCGACGGCGTGGGGAGGGTCGAAGGCGGGGAAGGGCGGGTGGTGCAGGACGACGTACGAATAGACCGTGCCCGCGCCGCTCGCCTCGACCGTGTCCCAGTCGGGGCCGCCGCAGGTGGCGCAGCCGGGGAGCCAGGGGTGGCGGAGGGTGCCACAGCCCGTGCAGCGCTGGATCAGCAGCCGGTGTTGTCGCACGCCTTCCCAGAAACCGGCGTTGTCGCGGTTGACGACGGGGCGGGGACGGAGGCGGGGACCAGGGCGGGCGGCTTGGGGTTTCTCGCGGGGGCGTGCGGGGGCGTACTTGAGGATGCGGAAGCGGTGGGTGCCCGCAAGGTCGGTGCCCACCCGGACGTCCATGCGGGTGGTGACGAAGTACCCCGTGCCCAGCTTGGTCGTCTTGCGCTCCGACACCGACTCGATCACCGCGTCGAAGGTGATCTCGTCGCCGGGCCGCAGGGGCCGTACGTACTCCTGCTCGCAGTCGGTGGCGACCACGGCGGTGCAGCCCGCCTCGTCCAGGAGGGCGAGCAGTTCGTCGTACGCCTGGGTCCGCCCGGTGTGGCCGGAGAGGCCGCCCATGGTCCAGGTCTGGAGCATGGTGGGCGGGGCGACGGAATCCGGGCCGTTGTACGCCGGGTTGGTGTCGCCCATCGCCTCGCACCAGTGCCGGATCATGGGCAGGTTGACGGGATCCTTGGCGACACCGGCGACGGCGGACGGCCGCCCCTCGTAGGACTTCAGCCGCTTCTCCAGGTGCCCCAGGTTCTCCAGGTATTCCTGGTTGTCGCTCACTTCGCCCCCTCGTCGTCCGCCGTCCGCCGTCCTCCATGCGAGATTTTCTGACTGTCCGTCAGATACGGCGGAGTGTCAAGGTCACCAAGGTCGTCAAGGTCGTCGATCCGCACGCGAAAACGTCTGCGCGGCGGTGCCGTAGCACCGCCGCGCAGACGTTTTGTCACCCCACAAAGCACCCCACACACGGGAGTTCAGGGGGCTGATGCCGGAGCACCCGCCCCCTCAGATCACCACCACAGCGGGGTGAAGTTGACGGACGTGTTGTCGTTCCCCTGGTTCACGGCCGTGAACGCGGAGCCGTTGACCTGGGCGGTGTTGCTCTGGTTCGAGGCACCGGAGCCGACCGCCTGCTGCTGCGTGGTGGACGAGTTGCCGTTGTTGTCACCGCCGACGCCGCTGCCGACGACGCCCGCCACGGCGTTCGTCACGGACGCGCTCGATCCGTTGTCCGCGATCGCACCGTTGTCCGCCGTCGCGACGCCGGTGAAGAGCGCGGCTGCGAGCGGGAGGGCGGAAACGGCGGCGATGACGCGGGCGGTACGGATGCTTGCCATGTTGTTCCTCCAGAACATGTACGCGCCGGCTGAAGTGCCGGACGTACGCGAAGTACAAGAAGTACGGCTTCTACCAGGGAAGTTGGCCGACCGCCCCGGTGGTGGTGCACGACGTCGCGAGATCAGAGTTGCCCACCGAATCCCCGGCGAACCACCCCGGAAGGCGTTATTCCCCCTCAAGCGTGATGACAAGTCGATAAACCCCTTTCGCTACCTCCAGTCCCAGCTCAAGGCAGCGCCAACATCCCCACCCCAAGCGCCACAAGGGCTGAAGCGTTCCGGCATATTTCCAGCCAATCCGTCCCGCCCGGCGAGTCGCGCTCGCTCCCCCTTCCCTTTTTCGAACATACGTACGAACATGGAGGCATGGCCACCACCGACCGGCAGGCCACGACGCTGGCCCTCGCACACGCCCTGTCAGCCGCCGAACGCGGACTGGCCGTCATCCCCCTGTCCCGGACGAAGCTCCCGGCCCTGCGCTCCCCCCACCGCGACGACCCCTCAACCCCGGTCTGCCACGGCGAGTGCGGCCGCTTCGGACACGGGGTCTACGACGCCGCCACCGACCCGGCCCACATCCGAGAACTGTTCGCCGCGGCGCCCTGGGCGACGGGGTACGGCATCGCGTGCGGCCTCCCGCCGCACCACCTCATCGGCATCGACCTCGACACGAAGTCCGGCACGAACTCCTCAGCCGCCCTGCGCGAGCTCGCCCTGCGCCATCTGTTCACGATCCCCGACACGGTCGTCGTCCTGACGCCCAGCGGCGGCCGCCACCTCTGGCTGAGCGGCCCGCCGGATGTCGTCATCCCCAATTCGGCGGGGAGGTTGGCACCCGGCATCGACATCCGGGGCGCCGGCGGCTACCTCGTCGGCCCCGGCTCCCGCACGGAGCACGGCGAGTACGTCACCGCCCCCGGCACCGCCCACCTCGCCCCCGCGGCCTGCCCGCCCGCACTGCTGCGCCTCCTGCTCCCGCCGCCCCGCACCCACCACCCCACGCCCGCGTCGACCGGCGGGCACGGCCAGGGCCTCGTCCAGTTCGTCCTCGCCGCCCACGAGGGCCAACGCAACACCCGCCTGTTCTGGGCGGCCTGCCGCGCCTACGAGGACGGCATCGGCCCCGCCCTCGTCGACCCCCTGGTCGACGCGGCCCTGAACACGGGCCTCACCGAACGCGAGGCCCGCGCGACGATCGCGTCGGCGGCGCGGATGACGGGGCATCGGCCTTGAAGATCAGGAGGTCGGTGAGGTGCGGCTCGGCAGAAGAAATCGGGGGCGGGAAATTCACAGGAGCACCATGCAGCGCCGCCCTAAAGTGCCGACCATGTCCCTCAGCCGTGTCGTCCTCACGTCCGGCCGCTCGCTCGACCTCTCCGAGCTGCGGTTCTCCTCGACGTACGGCGGGATGCTGGAGGGCTACCCGTGCAAGCCGGTCAACGACATGAAGATCAAGGGCCTGTTGCGGGCGGCCGAGCACGCCTTCCCCACCACTCCGGTGCACCTCGTCCCGCCCCCGCGCGAGCACCCGGACCAGTACACCGGGGCGTTCGGGCCGGTCGAGGTGCTGCCGGCCGTGTCGTGCGTCGGGTCCTTCCGCTCGACGGCCCTGGACCCGAACCATGATCCGATCCTCTCCCGCTCGGCCCTCACCGTGATCTGGTTCCAGCCCACCACCCACGTGCCCTCGGACTGCGACGCCGAGCCCGCGCTCCGGGACATCGCCTGGGAGGAACTGGCCCGGGACTACGAGCTATAGCCCCGGAGATCCGTTCGGGGGGCTTCGGGGGGCTTCGGGGACTTCGGGGACTTCGGGGGACTTCGAGTGACAGAGACCGCTGCTGTGCCAGGGTCGGACGATGACCGTTTCCCGATCAGACCTGCTGCGCCGGCAGTTCGACCTGACCTGGTCCCTGTTCGAATACCACCTCGACCGACTGGAGCCCGAGGACTTCCTGTGGGAACCGGTGCCCCACTGCTGGACGGTCCACCGCACCGCCGACGGCACCTGGGCACCGGACTGGTCGGACACCGAACCCGATCCGGTCCCCGTCCCCACCATCGCCTGGCTGAGCTGGCACATCGGCTGGTGGTGGAGCGTCACCCTCGACCACGTGGAGGGACGACCGCCCCGGGAACGCACCGACGTCACCTGGCCCGGCCCCGGGAAGCCGACCATCGAGTGGCTATGGGGTTTGCGTACGGCCTGGCTACCCGCCGTGAACCGCCTCACCGACACCGACCTGGACGCCACGGCCCGTTTCCCTTCACCGAACGACCCCGCCTACACCGTCGCCGACATGCTCGCCTGGGCGAACGCCGAGCTGATGAAGAACGTTGCGGAGATCGGGCAGGTGCGGATGTTGCGGGCGGCGGGCGGCGGTGCCGGGATCGACTGACAAGTGAATCGGCCGACAAGTGAAGGGATGAAGGGATGCCGCGAAAGTGATGGGGTGCCGGACCAAGTCCGGCACCCCATCACTTCACTTCTCGTCGCGTTCCGCGGAGGCGGTGAGATTCGAACTCACGGTGACATCGCTGCCACGACGGTTTTCAAGACCGTTCCCTTAGGCCGCTCGGGCACGCCTCCCCGCGCTGCCGGTACCGGCAGCGCGGGGACAAGAGTAACGGTTGGCACGCGTGCGTGTCGGTCAGCTGTCGCCCGTGCGGGAGCCCAGGGTGAGTTCGACCGTGTGGGTCTTGCCGTCTCGCTGGTAGGTGATCGTGACCTTGTCGCCGGGCTTGTGGGTCCAGATCTCGCCGATCAGGGTGGGGCCGGAGTCGATCACGTGGTCGTCGAGCTTGGTGATGACATCGCCGGGCTTGAGGCCGGCCTTGTCGGCGGGGCCGCCCGCCTCGACCGCCTCGGAGCCGCTGGCGCCCTGTTCGGTGATCTGGGCGCCGCCCGTGCCGTCCTCCAGGGAGACGGACGCACCGATCTTCGCGTAGACCGGCTTGCCGGTCTTGATCAGCTGCTGGGCGACGTACTTGGCCTGGTTGATCGGGATGGCGAAGCCGAGGCCGATCGAGCCGGACTGGCTGGTGCCGCCCAGGCCGCCGTTGCTGGAGGACTGGATCGCGGAGTTGATGCCGATGACGTTGCCCAGGGCGTCCAGGAGCGGCCCGCCGGAGTTGCCGGGGTTGATCGAGGCGTCGGTCTGGAGGGCGTTCATGTAGGAGGCGTTGTTGCTGGTGCCGTCGCTGGACGCCACCGGGCGGTCCTTGGCGCTGATGATGCCCGTCGTCACCGTGTTGGACAGGCCGAAGGGGGCGCCGATCGCGATCGTCGAGTCGCCGACCGCGATCTTGTCGGAGTCGCCGAGGGGCAGGGGCTTGAGGTCGCTCGGGGCGTTCTTGAGCTTGATGACCGCCACGTCGTAGCCCTGCGCGTGGCCCACGACCTCCGCGTCGTACTTCTTTCCGTTCGGGAAGGTCGCCGTGAGCTTGCCGCCGTCGACCGCGTCCGCCACCACGTGGTTGTTGGTGACGATGTGGCCCTCGGTGTCGAAGACGAAGCCGGTACCGGTGCCGCCCTCGCCGCTGGTGGACTCGGCCTCGATGGTGACCGTGCTCGGCAGCGACTTGGCCGCCACGCCCGCGACCGTGTCCGGGGCGCGTTTGACGGAGCCGGCGCTGTCGGGGGCGGAGACGGTCGTGGAGGAGCTGCTGTCGTTGTCCTTGGCCAGGGTGTAGCCGAGGCCGCCACCCGCGCCACCCGCGACCAGCGCCGCCACCAGGACCGCGGCGACCAGACCACCGCGCCCGCTACGGGGCTTCGGCGCGGGCTGCGGGTAGGAGGCGCCCCACTCGGGTCCCGCGCCGCCGGAGCCGCCGTCGGCGTACGACGCACCGCCGGAGCCGCCGTCCGCGTACGACGGGGTGGCCGGCGGCGGAGGCGGCGGCCAGGCGCCCTGCGGGGCGGAGCCTTCGGGGCCCTGTCCCTGCGGGGCGGAGCCGGAGCCCGCCGTCGCGTAGGCAGGGGAGGGGGCGGGAGCCTGTCCCGCGTGCGCCCGTTCCCGCTCCTGGGCGCCGGGGGTGCCCGACGGCACCGGCGGGATCGGAGTCGTCGGGGCGCCCGGTCCGGGAGCGGGGTGCTCCTGGGGTGCCGACGCAGCGGGAGCATCCACCGGCACGGGGGGTGCGGAGGGGGCCGGGGGTACCGCGGTGCCCTCGTTCTCGGTGCTCACAGCTTGTCTCCTCGGTCCACGGCTGTTGTTGTCGGTCGCACTCGGTCACGTTCTTCGTGTTTGTCGAAGGTCCGGCGCGATGCGATTGTGCAGGTCGTGCGTATCTGTTTGTATGCCGTCAGCTTTTCCCACAGGCCGTCAGAGCACCATAAGCGGTGGCTGTGGGTCTGCGGCCATTCTTTATATAGGGCACTTCAGGCATATGAGGCGCAATTCCAGAGCCTCCGTTCGCCCGCGTACCCGCGGACGGTGGCACCATGACGCGGTGACCCACGCACGGCAGCACCACCCCCAAGTCGTCGCCCACCGCGGAGCCTCCGACGACGCTCCCGAGCACACCCTGGCCGCGTACAAGAAGGCGATCGAAGACGGTGCCGACGCCCTCGAATGCGATGTACGGCTGACCGCGGACGGCCATCTGGTCTGCGTCCACGACCGCCGCGTCAACCGTACGTCCAACGGCCGCGGCGCGGTGTCGGCGCTGGAGCTCGCCGATCTCGCCGCCCTGGATTTCGGCTCCCGGAAGACGCGCGACTCCTGGCGGACCCGGGACGAGGAGCCGGACTGGGAGCATCGGCCCGAGGACCGGGAGGAGACCTCCGTCCTGACCCTGGAGCGGCTGCTGGAGCTCGTCGCCGACGCCGGACGCCGGGTGGAGCTGGCCATCGAGACCAAGCACCCCACGCGCTGGGCGGGGCAGGTCGAGGACCGGCTGCTGCTGCTCCTGAAGCGGTTCGGGCTCGACGATCCGGCCTCGGCCGCCGAGTCCCCGGTGCGCGTGATGAGCTTCTCGGCCCGCTCGCTGCACCGGGTGCGGGCCGCCTCGCCGATGCTGCCGACTGTCTACCTGATGCAGTTCGTCTCGCCCCGGCTGCGCGACGGACGGCTGCCCGCGGGTGTCCGGATCGCCGGCCCCTCGATCCGGATCGTGCGCAATCACCCCGCGTACATCGAGCGTCTGAAGCAGGCCGGCCACCAGGTGCACGTGTGGACCGTGAACGAGCCGGAGGACGTCGACCTCTGCCTCGGCCTGGGCATCGACGCCATCATCACCAACCGCCCGCGCGCGGTACTGGGCCGCCTCGGCCGCTGACCACTAAACGCCTGAAAGGCCTGAAAGGCTTGAAGGCCTGAAAGGCCTGAAGGACCTCAAAGAGCTCAAAGAGCTCAAAGACCCTAAAGGCCCGTAAGGACCTGTCAAGAAGCCTTGACCCGCGTCCCCGTCCGCCTGAAGCATGCTCCGGGATCGGCCGCAGCGTCGAAATCCAGCCGCTCGATTACAGGGAGTGCTCCGGCGCGTTCGGTTCGTATTCGATCGTTGCGAATGCGTCACGGGACAGGGATTGGCCGGTTTCCGGTACAGGCCAATGGGGCATCCACACCGTGGCGTGGGGCAAAGGAGGTCTCGGGGGTGGCGTTTGTGGTGGCACAGGAGGTGCCCACGTCGTCGAGCATGGCCGTACCCCATGGCCCTGCGGGCGTGGGGAAAGCCAGACACCGTATGCGTACTCAGTTGCGCAGGGGTGGCGTGGCGGAATCGGTCATCGACGACGCCGTACTGATTCTTTCCGAACTTTTGAGCAATGCGTGCAAGCACGGCCGGCCACTGGGCGACGCCCTGGCCGGGGACGGCGATGTCCGCGCCGCCTGGCGAGTGGACGCGGGCGGGAGGCTCACGGTCGAGGTGACGGACGGCGGCGGGCCCACCCGCCCGGCTCCGGCCACGCCCTCGGTCACCGCACACGGCGGCCGCGGGCTCAACATCATCACGGCGCTGGCCGACGACTGGGGCGTACGGGACGACGCCCGGGGCGAGGTCACGGTGTGGGTCGTCGTCCACGACGACGTTCACGATCCGGACGCCGGGCACCGTCGCGACGACTTCGCTACGCGCATCACGGCTCGGTCGGTGTCCGCACTGCCCCACCTGGATTTCGCGGACGCCTTCGACGACCTGGACTGAGACGGCTTGGGCTGCGACGGCCCGGACCTGTGACGACCTGGACTGAGACGGCCCGGACCAAGACCACCTGGGCCGGGACGACCTGGGCCGCAGCGACCGGCTCACCAGGCCCGGAGCCGCTGTCCACAGGTCGGCACGTCACCCGACGTTGTCCACAGGCACCCGTCGGTCGAGTCGTGAACGGCTAGGCTCGCGCCCGTACGAGACGAGCCGTAACCGGGAGACACCCACCATGGCCAAGAAGCGACCCCAGACGAAGGCCAAGCGGCCGCAGATCACGGGCGGTGCCCGTGCCGCAGGCGCTGATGGACATGTTCCGGTCGTCGGCGCCCGCGAGCCCTGCCCCTGTGGCAGCGGCCGTCGTTACAAGGCCTGCCACGGCCGGGCCGCCGCACACGCCTCGACCGAGCTGGTGCAGCGTCCCTTCGAAGGGCTGCCCGGCGAGTGCGACTGGGTGGCGCTGCGCGAGCTGGTCCCGGCCGCCACGGTCGCGCTGACGCTGAAGGGCGGCCTCCCCGAGGGCGTGCCGTCGGTCACACTGGCCACCGTCCTGCCGATGGCCTGGCCCGCGCTGCGCCGCGACGACGGCTCGGTGCTGCTCGGCCTCCAGAACGACACGGCGTCGGGCGACATCAGCCGCGATCTCGCCGACACCCTCCAGCGCGCGCTCACCGCGGAGCCGGGCACTCCGGTCCAGAGCCGCCGCGCCCCGGCCGACGGTCCGCGGTTGCAGGAACTGCTCGATTCCGAAGGCGCGTTCGAGCCAGTTGTGCACCCGGGCTTCGAATTCTGGGTTCCGGACGCGGAGAACGCCACACCGGAGGTGACCGCCTCCCTGGAGCGGGCCAACGCCGCCGCCATCCCGACCGTGCGGCTGACGGGCGTGGACGCCGCGTACTGGTGCGAGACCCCGGAGAAGAACCACCTGCGCTGGGTCATGCCGTATCCGGAGGAGCAACTTCTGGACGCCCTCGCGCGGCTGCACGCCGCGGGCCGCTCCAGCCTCGGCGGGGGCACCCGTCTCGTGGGCTCCTTCCGCGCTCACGGGCTCACCGTGCCGGTCTGGGACCTGCCGAGCGGGGTCGGCGCGGACGACGTGGAGAAGCCGGCCGCCGAGTTCGCCGAGCGCCTCGCCGACGCCCTGGCCGCCGACGCACCGCTGACCGCCGACGAGCGTCGCGCGCGCGGCGGCCTGACCAACCGGCAGGTCACGCTCAGTTGACGGAGTCCGTGCGGCTGACTGGTCGGTCAGCCGCATAGGAGATCGCGGAGTTGACGGCTCCGCTTCACAACTCCCGGCCAGGACAAGCCAATCGGTGTCCGAATAGCTCAGCAAGAAGCCGGATCGAATTTGCGAACAGCCGATCTCTTGTTACCGTTCCAGTAGCCCGGTTGCTGGTGCATCCCCCGTCGCCAGCAACCGGGTCTTTCCATGTCCAAGCGCCTTTACGGAACGGCGCCAGGCGTCAACTCCCCGTAGGCGCACCGGAGTTGCTCCCGGATCGCAGCAGCAGCGGCCCGTCCCCGGTCTCGGTCCGCGCCGCGAATTCCGCGACCGCCGTGTATCCGTCCAGGTCGCCCCGCGTGCGTTCCCGGGGCGTTTCGCAACTTCCCGGCTCGTCCTCGGCGCCCACCTCGCAGCGCATCTGTACGGTCCGGCCGCCGGGTCCCATGAGACTCAGTACGGAGTCCAGCGCGCCGCCGGTGGCGTTGCGGTAGTAGGTGCGCGCCCAGGTCGCCTCACCCTGCGTAAGGACACAGGTCTGCGCCTCGACGCCGTCGGGGGAGGTGAGGTCGGGACCGCAGCGGGCCGCGGTGGCCAGCCCCAGGCCGAGCAGCAGCGGGGAGCCGGTGGGCCGGGCGACGGGGACCTTGTGATCGTCGCGCGCGGACAAACGTACGGAATCAGCTGACGGAGACGGACGTACGAGATCGGCGGAAGGACGTACGGGATCATGGCGGGCGCCGCCGCCCTCGACATGGCGGGCGGCGCGGCCCTCGTGATCGCGGGCGGCGCGGGTCTCGTCGCCCACCTGTCCCGCGGACGCCATGGCCAGCGGTAGCACGACCGCGCACACCACGACGCCCACGAGGGCGAGCAGACGAATTCTTCGGGGGTCTGGGGGTCGCCCCCCAGAATGACGCAGCATGTACCGGAATGTAACGAGCGGCGGCGGGCGTCCGGTTCCGCCCGCGCCCGACACCCTTACAACTCGGGTGCGCTCACACCCGTACGAGTGAGGGCCTCGACCACCGCGTCCACCACGGCCTCCACGTCGGGCACCCACGGGGCAGCCGAGCCGGGCAGTGGTGCGCGCTCCCAGCGGATGTCGCCCTGGCCGGTCCCGGAGGGGGGCAGGGCCAGGTAGCCGCCCTCGCCGTGGAAGCGGAGCGAGCCGGGGACGTAGTCCTTGGCGTACAGGAGTTCGCCCAACTGCTCCATGGAGTACGGCTTCACCAGGATCGCCCAGCGGGTGGGCGCGGCCACGACCGGGCCGAGGCGCATGCCCTTGCGGTCGAGTGCGTCGAGGGCCCAGGCGGCCGGCACGGCGGGCAGGCTGACCGCGCAGGGAGCCTTGTCGCCGGTGGCCATGACGATCGGCGCGGCGGGCCGGTTGGTCCACCACCAGCGCACCATGCGCTCGTCGGTGGTGGCCGCGAGGAGGCCGGGGTCGAAGGGGTGGGCACCTGGCACCGTGCACTCGGGGTCGGGGCAGCCGCAGCGGGCCCGCAACTGCGGGTCCGGTGCCACGCCGGGGAGTACGGGCCACTGCCATTCCGTCGCGAAGGCCAGGGCCGCGCTGATCAACTCAGGCCTCCCGTCGTTGCGCTGGGACAGGAGCCTGCGTCGCCTTCCGAGGATCTCGCGCATGAGCGCTCGTTCCTTTCCGTTGCACCGCTGGCAACACCGTGGGCTACATCACACCATGTGTCGATCACTTCACTGTGCGTACCTGTTGGCGCATCACACCCCTGCCGGAGACAAGGGGAACCCCTATGGGTCGAGCGTTGGCTGCTTCCGCGACAGCCTCACCCATACTGCGTCTATCAAAAGCATGAGCGTGGCGCGGGGTGGCGAAGTCTGGCGTTTTGCGGTCCCGCGTATTTCTCTTCGCCTCCGCCACGGGAGGATGGGGCGCGGTCGTCGGTGGTTAAGACGCCCGAGTCCGTCGCCAGGTTCCGGGCGGTTCCCAACCGCCCCTGGCCTTCTCCGAGTACGTACCCATCACGACCACTGTGACGCTCTGTGGAGCAAGCCCAGTCGACCGCAATAAGCGCTTACCTGGGGCAGTTTTAGGCCAACTTCGATTTTTGGCAAGTGCGGCGCCGGTTCCCCACGGACACCAGGAATCCCAGCAGGACAATGCTGGACATCCCCTCACGAGTGCGTGTACATGTGGAGACACTGCTAGCGGCGCAGAATGACATGGGGGTTTGCGATGCTTTTGAGCAATACGCACCGGTCGGAAAGCCGAACGCCATGAACGCCCCGCATCCTTCGAAAGTGGCTGGAATCGATTCAACGCTTCCCTCGCCGGCACACACTGTCGCGCCCGCGCCTGCCGCCTCGGGTACCTCGGCTGTGCTCTCGCCAAACGCGCCGGGCGCCCTGCTCCAGGACCGTCTCGCCGGCTGGGTCTCGGATCTCACCACCCTCCATGAGCTCACCGAACGCCTGGTCCGCACGGACGCGCTGGCCGAGGGCATGGAGGAGCTGCTGCACGCCGGAGCCGCCCTCGTGGGCGCCCGCCGCGGACTCGTCGTGCTGGAACCGGGCGACGGTCTCGGCCCCGACACCACCATCGGCCTGGGCCTCGCCCGCGCCGACCTCGGTCACATCGAAACCGTCCCGCGCAGTTCCCTGTCGTACGGCCGCATCCTCGACGGACTGCCGGGCGGCGACGGCGAGATCGCCGAGCCCGACCTGTTCGCCGAGGAGGGGCTCGACCCCCGGCATCGCGAGGTGGCCGCCCGCCTCGGCTACGCGGCGAGCTACGCGCTCCCGCTGTCCGCGGAAGGCACCACCGCAGGCACTACCGGGCGCACCACGGAAGGCACTACCGGGCGCACCACGGAAGGCACCTCCAGGCTCACCACCGAAGGCGCGGCCGGACGCACCACCGGGTGCGCCATCGACGCCGCCGACCGTCTCGGCGCCGCCGTGTGGCTCTACGACGAGCCCGCCGAGCCGACCGAGCGCCAGCGCCACCTCGTCGGCCTCTACGCCCGCTACGCCGGCGAGCACCTGGCCCGGCTCATCGAGGTCGAGCGCACGCGCGCGTGCCTGGCGACGATCTCCGAGGAACTGCTGCCCTCGCGGCTGCCCCGCGTCTTTGGCGTCCGGCTCGCCGCCCGGCACCGCACCGGTCCACGCGGCGGCGGCGACTGGTACGACGCACTGCCCCTGCCGGACGCGGCGCTCGGCCTCGCGGTGGGTTCGGTGACCGGCTCCGGCCCCAGCGCCATCGCCGCGATGGGGCGGCTGCGGGCCTCCCTGCGGGCGTACGCCGTGATGGAGGGCGAGGACCCGGTCGCCGTCCTGTCCGACCTGGAGCTGCTGCTCAGGCTCACCGAGCCCGCCCGCTCGGCCACCGCCCTGTTCGCCTACTGCGAGCCCGCGCTGCGCAAGATCACCCTCGCCGGTGCCGGGCACAGCCCGCCCCTGCTGATCGGCGAGCGGCGCACGGAGTTCGTGGAGACCTCCGTGTCGGCGCCGCTGGGGATGCTCGCCTGCTGGGAGGCGCCCAGCGTGGAGCTCCTGGCCGAGGCGGGAGACACGGTTCTGCTCTACACCGACGGGCTGCTGCACCGCACCGGCGAGGCGACCGACCGCGCGTTCGCCCGGTTGCACGCGGCGGCGGCCGGCGTGCCGAAGGCGGTCCGCCGCGACCCGGACGCCGTCGTCGACCACGTCCTGCGGACCGTGCTGCCCGACGGGCTGGACGCGGCGGACTCCGCGGAGGACGTCGTGCTTCTCGCGGCTCACTTCGAGTAGCCGCTCACTCGAGTAGCGGCTCACTTCGAGTAGCGGTCGGCGAGGCTGTCGGTAACAGACCTTCCGGCCCTGGGCCCCCTTCCGTACGACCGTACGATGGAGGAGGTCCAGTGCCGTATCGAGGAGGATGACCGTGGCCGACGAGCTCAATCCGGCAGCATCTGATGATGCTGCCACCGCAGCGGGCCCGGAAGCCGAGTCCGAAGCGCCCATCAAGAAGCGGAAGAACGGACTGTACCCGGGCGTGTCCGACGAGCTGGCCGAGAACATGAAGTCCGGCTGGGCCGACACGGAACTGCGCGACCTGGAGCCGATCGAGCAGGCCGCCGAGACCGCCGCCCGCCGGGCCGAGCTCTCCGCGCGCTTCCCCGGCGACCGCCTGGTGATCCCCGCGGGCAACCTGAAGACCCGCTCGAACGACACCGAGTACGCCTTCCGGGCGTCGGTCGAGTACGCGTACCTCACCGGCAACCAGACTGAGGACGGCGTACTCGTCCTGGAGCCCACCGCCGACGGCCACAAGGCGACGATCTACCTCCTGCCGCGCTCCGACCGCGAGAACGGAGAGTTCTGGCTCTCCGGACAGGGCGAGCTGTGGGTCGGCCGCCGGCACTCCCTCACCGAGGCCGAGAAGCTGTACGGCATCCCCGCCTCCGACGTGCGCGAGCTGCCCGGCCAACTGCGCGAGGCCGCCGGACCGGTGCGGGTCGTGCGCGGGTACGACGCCGACGTCGAGGCCGCGCTGACCGACAAGGTCACCGCCGAACGCGACGAGGAACTGCGGGTCTTCCTGTCCGAGGCGCGACTGGTCAAGGACGAGTTCGAGATCGGCGAGCTCCAGAAGGCGGTCGACTCGACCGTGCGCGGCTTCGAGGACGTCGTACGCGTTCTGGACAAGGCCGAGGCCACCTCCGAGCGGTACATCGAGGGCACGTTCTTCCTCCGCGCGCGCGTGGAGGGCAACGACGTCGGCTACGGCACCATCGCCGCCGCCGGACCGCACGCCTGCACCCTGCACTGGGTGCGCAACGACGGGCCGGTGCGGTCCGGTGAGCTGCTGCTGCTCGACGCGGGCGTCGAGACGCACACGTACTACACCGCCGACGTCACGCGCACACTGCCGGTCAACGGCCGCTTCAGCGAGATCCAGAAGCAGATCTACGACGCCGTGTACGAGGCCCAGGAGGCCGGTATCGCGGCGGTGAAGCCGGGCGCGAAGTACCGGGACTTCCATGACGCCGCCCAGCGTGTGCTGGCCGAGAAGCTCGTGGAGTGGGGGCTGGTCGAGGGGCCGGTCGAGCGGGTGCTGGAGCTGGGGTTGCAGCGCCGGTGGACGCTGCACGGCACGGGTCACATGCTGGGCATGGACGTCCATGACTGCGCTGCCGCGCGCGTGGAGTCGTACGTGGATGGGGTTCTCGAGCCCGGCATGGTGCTGACCGTTGAGCCGGGGTTGTACTTCCAGGCCGACGATCTGACGGTGCCGGAGGAGTACCGGGGGATCGGTGTGCGGATCGAGGACGACATTCTGGTGACGGAGGGTGGGAACCGGAATCTGTCCGACGGGTTGCCTCGTCGGTCGGATGAGGTCGAGGTGTGGATGGCGTCTGTGAAGGCCGGCTGATCATTCGTCTGCTGATCATTCGTCTGCGGGTGATCCGTTGCGGGTGATCCGTGGCTGATCGCTCCCACGCGGCGGAGCCGCATATGTCACCGATGTCACCGGGCCGGCGTCGGACACGCGCGCGGTGCGGCGATGGGGATGCCGGCGGCGTGCGCGGTGTTCGCGTCGGCGGCGCCCTACGCGATGGGCCCGGCGACCCGCCGGGCCCATGACCGGGCGGACCTCAGGCAGCCTGCCCTCGTGAACTGACCGGCGCCGGCAGGGAGTCCAGGAAGAGCGCGCCCGCCAGCAGCCCCGCACTCCCCCGCGGGCTCCACGCGCGCGCGTGCAGGTCGGCGTCGAGGGCGTGCAGGGCTTCCCGGCCCGCCTGGACGTGGCGCAGGCCGAAGGGTCCCGCGGTGTGCAGGAGTTCGGTGTCCTGGAGCGTGGACATCACGGTGAGCAGGGCGTTCAGACGGGCCTCGGTCTCCGTGGCGCCGGTCGAGCGAGCGACGGTGAGCGCGTCCAATGCCCGCCATATGTGCGGGAATCCGGCTCGTGCCTCGCCCCGCGCCCCGGTGGCTCCGTAGTTCGCCGAGACCGTCGAGCCGCGCGAGGGGCGCCGCGGGACCCGTCGGTCGGGGTGCGCGGCGATCCGCTTGGCGCTCGCGGCCACCTCCCGGGCTGCGGCGCGCGGATCGAGGGCGGCCGCGGCGACCAGCAGGCCGAGCGCCCACAGTGCGCCCCGATGGCCGCCGCCCGCCAGGGACACCGAGTGCTCGGTGCAGCGGCCGATCGCGCCCAGTTCCGTACGGAGCCCGGGCGTCGGCTCGCCGGTGCGGCGGGCGGCAGCCGCCATCGCCGCCAGGCCGGGCGCGAGCTCCTTGGCCGACCAGCGCAGGGAGCAGTGGTCCACCCGGGTCGTACGGGCGCCGAGGTCGCGCGGGTCGGGCAACCCGGGCTTGGGGGCGAGCGCCAGCTGCCCGGTCAGCGCGTCCACGCGGACTGCGCGAGCGTGTCGTCCTCGCGGCTCCTCATGGTCGTACTTCTGTTGCTGCTCATGGTTGACATCAGCATTGGGAAGTGCTTCTGCGGCTGCTCATGGTCGTGCCTCTCAGGAGGACGCCGAGGCCGACGCTGACGGGCTGTCGCTCGGGGCGCCACTCGAGGGTGTGCCGCCCTCGCCGCCACCTCCGCTGCCCGCGCCGGTGTTCCATCAGAAGCCCGTGCCGAAGCTCTATACCGCCATCAACGGCGCGTCCTTCTTCCACTTGAGGATCTTGTCGAAGCTCACCACCGCGCCGCGCCGGCCGGGCTTGTTGCCGATGTGGACGTGGTCGGCGAGTTCCCGGATGAGGTAGAGGCCGCGGCCGTGCTCGTCCTCGGCGGGCACGGAGCGGAGCGCGGGCCGGGGGCGGCCGGCGGGGAAGCCGGGGCCCGAGTCGGCGACCTCGATGCGGCACTTCTCACCGTCGAGGTAGGCGGTGACGCGGAACGCCTCCGAGTAGCCGCCGTACGCGGTGTCCCCGCCGTGCGCCACGGCGTTGGTGCAGGCCTCGGTGAGGGCGACGGAGAGGTCGTAGGAGACGTCGGGATCGACGCCCGCGGTCTCCATGGTGCCGAGCAGCAGGCGCCGGGCGAGCGGCACGCTGGCGGCTTCGCGCCGCAGATGGAGTGACCACCAGATGCTCATGCTCCAGCCTCCTGGCCGCGGCTCGACATACCGTTACGTATTGCCGCGAGTGCCCCGGCGTAAGCACAGAGTTGACGTGATGCCGCCCATATGGGGGATGTGCCGCGAGCGGCGACCGGTGTATGCGGGACGGCTTGTGACAGAAGGTGATCTTCCGGTCGTACAACCCGTACGTCATCTTGTGGACCTGCCGTATGGCGCCCATAAGGCCAGTGCGATGATGAGCCCGCCATGCCCGCCATGACTGTCCCCCACCCACGCACGGCGCGCTCCGGAGGAGACCTCCGGGTGCTGCGGGCCGCGGTGTTCGCCGCGGTCTGCGTCGTGCTGGCCGCGGCCGGTCACGCGCTCGCCTCCTGCGCCACGGTTCCGCTGTGGACGCTGGGCGCGGGCTTCCTGGGCGTCCTCCTTGTCGTGGCGCCGTTCGCCGGACGCGAACGCTCGCTGCCCGGGATCGCGACGCTGCTCGCGGTCGGACAGTCCGTGCTGCACGTGTTGTTCGGGCTGGGGCAGCACGGTGCGGCGTCGGCGTCCGCGGCCTCATCGGTGACGGCGATGCCGTCGACGTCCGGTGCCTCGTTGCCCGATGCCTCGCTGGTCGAGCAGGCCGCGCGGCTCCTGTGCGGGACCACCGCCGCGGCGATCAGCCCCGCGCAGGCCCACAAGCTCCTCGTCGACGCCCGGATCTACCCGCGCGCGGTGACCGCCACCGGCGCGGACACCGGCGCGACGCACCACCCGGCGGACGCCCTGTCCACCGCCGCGGGTTCCTCCATGTCGCTGCTGCCGTCCCTGCCGATGCTGCTGGGCCACGTCCTCGCGGCGATCGCCGCCGGCTGGCTGATGCGGCGCGGCGACATGGCACTGCTGCGACTCTTCGAAATGTCCGCACCGTCGGCGCACTCGGTCGCCGAAGGGGCGCTCGTACGGTCCCTGCGCGGGGCGCTCGGACTGGTGCGCGCCCTGCGTGCCGGGCTGCCGGGTACGCCCGAGGCCGGTCCGCGGCTGCCGCGTACCGGCCTGCTCACACCGCCGAAGCCACGTACCACCGCACTCCAGCACACGGTGACCAGGCGCGGCCCGCCCGCCGCCGCCCTCGTCCTCGCCGCCTGACACGACGCGACCAGCACTCCACACCCGGGCTCCGGACTTCCCTGAGCCGGACATCCTGAGCCGGACTTCTGTGGAGGGGGCCGCCGTCGTGCGGCACGCGCGCGTGCCCGTGCTCTCCAGTGATCGCTCACGCACGCGCACGCGTACCCCTCCTCATCGGAAACCCATTGAAGTGGAGTGCTTTCCATGAAGGCTTCTCGTCTGGCCGTCGTCGGCGCTATCGCCGCCTCGGCCGTCGTCGTCCTGTCCTCGCCCGCGTTCGCGCACGTCACCGTCCAGCCCGAAGGCACCGCCGCCAAGGGCGGCTACGCGACCGTGAACTTCCAGGTCCCCAACGAGCGCGACAACGCCTCGACCACGAAGCTCGTGATCAACTTCCCGACCGACCACCCGCTGGCCTCCGTGATGCCGGAGCAGGTCGACGGCTGGAAGATCGTCCCCACGAAGACCAAGCTCGACAAGCCGGTCGAGGTACACGGCCGGCAGATCTCCGAGGCCATCACCAAGGTCACCTGGACCGCCGAGGACAAGGGCATCGGCGCCGGCTTCGCCCAGCGGTTCCCGGTCGTCCTCGGCCCGCTGCCCGAGGACGCCGACGAGCTCGTCTTCAAGGCCATCCAGACGTACTCCAACGGCGAGGTCGTGCGCTGGATCGAGGAGCAGCAGGAGGGCCAGGAGGAGCCCGAGGACCCGGCCCCGGTGCTGGAACTGGCCGCTGCCTCCGAGGACGGCCACCACGACTCGTCGGCGACCGAGGAGACCTCCGACAAGGCGGCGGCCGACACCGAGAACGCTTCCGCCGAAACCGCCGCCCCCGCCGACAGCAGTGACACCACCGCCCGCGTCCTCGCCGTGGTCGGCATCGTCGTCGGCGTGCTCGGCGTGGCCTACGGCGTGCTCGCCGGGCGTCGGCGTACCACCGCCTGAGGTCCATTCCTCCGGCTGTGCACCGGGGTTCGCACGACTGTCCGCGCGACCGCCTGTACGACCCCGGTGCACACCGGCACCATCACATCTGGGACATTTTTCTATGCGCAAGAAGACGTTCGCCGCGGCCGCACTGCTCGCCGCTGCCACTCTGACCCTCTCCGCCTGCGGCAGCAGCGACGACAGCGGTTCGCCCGTCTCCGTGGTCTCCGAGGCCGCCGGCTCGGACAAGGCAGCCACGGTCCTCGACCAGCCGTTCGAGAAGCCGGACCTGGTCCTCACCGACACCCAGGGCAAGAAGTACGACCTCCGCAAGGAGACCGCGGGCAAGCCGACGCTGATCTACTTCGGCTACACCCACTGCCCCGACGTCTGCCCCCTGACGATGAACAACATCGCCGTCGCCACGAAGCAGCTGCCCAAGTCCGAACAGGACCAGCTGCGCGTGGTGTTCGTCACCACCGACCCGGGCCGCGACACCCCGTCCGAGCTCGGCAAGTGGCTCAAGGGCATCGACTCCCAGTTCATCGGCCTGACCGGCGACTTCGCCACCATCCAGGCGAGCGCCCGCACCCTGGGCATCTCCATCGAGCCGACGCACAAGGACAAGAACGGCAAGGTCGTCTCCGTACACGGCACCCAGGTCGTCGCGTTCTCCCCGAAGACCGACGCGGGCTACCTCCTCTACGGCGAGGACGCCACGGTCGACGACTACACCAAGGACCTCCCCAAGATCATCAAGGGACAGAAGCCGTGAACCGTCTCACCGTCCCCGTCGCGGTGCTCGCCGGAGCACTGGTCCTGGCCGGGTGCGGCTCGGGGTCCGGCAGCGACAGTGGTGGCGGCCTCTCCGTCACCGGCGCCTACATGCCGCAGCCGATGTCCGCCGACATGGCGGCCGGCTTCCTGACGATCGTCAACGACAGCGGTACGAAGGACGAGCTGACCTCGGTCACGAGCGACGAGGCGGGCTCCGTCACCGTGCACGAGACGGTCGGCGGCGCCATGGAGGAGGTCGCTCGGCTCCCCGTCCCCGCGGACGGTCAACTCGTGTTCAAAAGCGGCGGCAACCACCTGATGTTCGAGAAGCTGAAGCGCAAGCCCGAGCAGGGCCAGACGGTCTCGGTCGAACTGCACTTCGCCAAGTCCGACCCGGTCGTCGTCACGATGCCGGTCAAGTCGGCGACGTACACCCCGAAGACCGGACACTGAGGGAGGACCCCCTTGACGCAGACCATCGCCCCCCGTGTCCGCACGCTGGTGCTGCTGCTCCTGGCCGCCACCGGACTGCTCCTCGCAGCGGCCGGGCCGGCTTCCGCGCACGCCGCGCTGACCGGCAGCGACCCCCAGCAGGGGGGAGTGGTCGAACAGGCACCCACTCGGATATCGCTGACCTTCTCCGAGCAGGTCGCCATGTCCGCCGACTCGCTACGCGTGCTCGACCCCAGCGGCAAGCCCGTCCAGAGCGGCAAACCGTCCAACGTGAGCGGCACGACGTACGCCGTGCGACTGCACAGCGGCCTGCCCGACGGCACGTACACCGTCACCTACCAGGTCGTGTCCGCCGACAGCCACCCCGTGTCCGGCGCCTACACCTTCTCCATCGGCGCCCCCTCGAAGTCCAGCGTCTCGGTGTCCGCCGAGACGGCGGGCGGCGGAGTCGTCGGCTGGCTGTACGGGTTCGGGCGGTACATGTCGTACGCCGGCTTCGTGGTCCTGGTCGGCGGCGCCGCCTTCGTCCTGGCCTGCTGGCAGCGCGGCTCCGGAGTGCGGGCCATGCAGCGGCTCGTCGTCTCCGGATGGCTCACGCTCACCGCGTCGACGCTCCTGCTGCTGCTTCTGCGCGGCTCCTACACCAGCTCCGGGAAGGTGGGCGACGTCTTCGATCTGAGCCTGCTCGGACAGGTGCTCCAGACGAAGACGGGCGCGGCACTGGTCTCCCGGCTGCTGCTGCTCGCCGCGGCGGCGCTGTTCATCGCGGTGCTCTTCGGGGCCTACGACAAACGCGAGGACGAGGAGAAGCGGGACCTGAGCTTCGGGCTCGCGATCGGCGGGACCGTCGTGGCCGCCGGGCTCGCCGCGAGCTGGGCGATGTCCGAGCATGCCTCGGTCGGGCTCCAGGCGGGCATCGCGATGCCGGTCGACGTCGTGCACCTGCTGGCCGTCGCGACCTGGCTCGGCGGGCTCACCGCCCTGCTCGTCGCGCTGTACAAGGCGCCCGCCGACACACCCGTCGACACGGTCGCCGTACGCCGGTTCTCGACCCTCGCCTTCGGCAGCGTCGTCGCACTGGTCGCGACCGGGACCTACCAGTCGTGGCGCCAGCTCGGCTCCTGGTCGGCGTTCACCGACACGCGGTACGGACAGCTGCTGCTCGTCAAGATCGGGCTCGTGGCGCTGCTGGTCGGCCTCGCGTGGATCTCACGGCGGTGGACGGCACAGCTGGCGGATGCGGTGCCGGTCGTGGCGCGTCAGCGGGAGAAGGAGCGTCAGGGGGAGAAGGGGCTTCAGCGGGAGAAGGAGCTTCAGCGGGAAAAGGAGCAGGTCGGGGCCGGTACCGGGAGCTCCAAAGACGCTGGTGGCTCCAAGGGTGCCGGCTCAGGTGAGTCCAAGGGCACCGGCGGCTCCAAGCGGGCCGCTCAGCTCGCCCGGCAGCAGGCCGCGATGGACACGGCGCGGCAGAAGCGGGCACGGGACGCCGACCCGCACCGGTTCGGGCTGCGCCGCTCGGTGCTCGCCGAGGCCGGTGTAGCCGTCGTCGTGCTCGCCGTCACCACCGTGCTGACGCAGACCGAGCCGGGGCGCACGGAGCTGGAGGCCAAGGCGGCCACGTCGTCCTCCTCCTCGTCCTCCGCGTCGACCCCGTCGGGCGGAGCGCTGACCCTGGACATGTCGTTCGACACGGGCGGCGCGGACGGCAAGGGCGTCGTGACGGTCGACCTCGACCCCGCGCGCGTGGGCGGCAATGAGATGCACGTCTACGTACAGCGGCCCAACGGTCGTGCCTTCGACATCCCCGAGGTGAAGGTCGCCTTCACCCTCAAGGCCAAGGACATCGGGCCGCTGCCCGTCGTCCCCGACCACATCACCACCGGTCACTGGTCGGCGAACGGAGTGCAGATCCCCATGGCGGGCGACTGGCAGGTCGAGGTGACCGTTCGGACCTCCGACATCGACCAGACAACCGTGTCCAAGAACGCGCAGATCGGCTGACCCATCACCATGCCTGACCAGTCCATCCCGGAGGCCCGTACCCCCGCGCTCGATGAGAGTGCCTCCGAAACGGCCCCCACTGTGGAGGGCCTCACGCGGCGGAAGCTGCTCGGAACCGCCGGCGCCACCGGGCTCGTGCTCGGTGCGGCCGGCGGGGCCGTGGGGTACGCCGCCCAGCCCGCCGCCGCCACACCGCTCACTTCCTTGGGCGCCGGCCAGGTGATGTTTCACGGGAAACATCAGCCCGGCATCACCGAGGGCCTCCAGGCCCGCGGCCACCTCGTCGCCTTCGACCTGACGGCGGGCGCGGGCCGCAAGGAGGCGGCCACGCTGCTGCGCCGCTGGTCGGAGACGGCCCGGCGGCTGATGGCGGGCGAGGCCACGGCGCACGACGACACGGATGTCGCCCGGGACGCGGGGCCGTCCTCACTGACGATCACCTTCGGCTTCGGCCACAGCTTCTTCGGCAGGACCGGCCTGGAGAAGCAGCGACCGGCCTCCCTGGACCCGCTGCCCGCCTTCTCCTCCGACCACCTCGACACGAAGCGCAGCGACGGCGACCTGTGGGTTCAGATCGGCGCCAACGACGCCCTCGTCGCCTTTCATGCCTTGCGCGCGATCCAGAAGGACACGGGCAGCGCGGCCCGGGTCCGCTGGCAGATGAACGGCTTCAACCGCTCGCCGGGCGCCACCGCCCACCCCATGACGGCCCGCAATCTGATGGGCCAGATCGACGGCACCCGCAATCCGAAGCCGACCGACTCCGACTTCGACCAGCGGATCTTCGTGGCCGGCTCCGACGAGGCCGGCTCCAACGATCCGGCCACGAACGACCCGGCCTGGATGGCGAACGGTTCCTACGCCGTCGTACGCCGTATCCGCATGCTCCTCGACGACTGGGAGCAGCTCTCGCTCACCGCCCAGGAGAACGTCATCGGGCGCCACAAGTCCGACGGGGCGGCGCTGTCCGGGGGCACCGAGACGACCGCGATGGACCTGGAGAAGACGGACTCCAAGGGCAATCTGGTGGTCCCCATCAACGCGCACGCCCGCATCACCCGCCCCGACCAGAACGGCGGCGCCGCCCTGCTCCGCCGCCCGTTCTCCTACCACGACGGCTTCGACGCGGACGGCGTGCCCGACGCGGGCCTGCTGTTCATCTGCTGGCAGGCCGACCCGCTGAGGGGCTTCGTCCCGGTACAGCGCAAGCTCGACCGGGGCGACGCCCTGTCCCAGTTCATCCGCCACGAGGCAAGCGGTCTGTTCGCGGTGCCGGGCGGGGCGGCGGAGGGGGAGTACGTGGGGCAGCGGTTGCTGGAGGGGTGACGCCGGCGCTCTGTGGGGTGGCTGTCATGAGATGCATGCGCTGGGTTTGGCAAGGCCCATTAGGGTGAGGTCATGCCAGCGAGCTATGCGTATCTCGGTCCCGAAGGCACCTTCACCGAAGTCGCCCTGCGCACACTTCCCGAGTCGGCGACGCGGGAGCTGCTCCCCTACGTGTCCGTGCAGTCCGCGCTCGACGCGGTGCGCGGCGGCGAGGCCGAGGCCGCGTTCGTGCCGATCGAGAACTCCGTCGAGGGCGGCATCACGACCACCCTCGACGAACTGGTCGCGGGCAAACCCCTGATGATCTACCGCGAGGTGCTGTTGTCGATCACCTTCGCGCTGCTGGTCAGACCGGGCACGAAGCTCTCCGACATCAAGACGGTCACCGCCCATCCGGCCGCCCAGCCGCAGGTGCGCAACTGGCTGAAGGCGAACCTCCCGGACGCGCTCTGGGAATCGGCCGCCTCGAACGCGGACGGCGCCCGACTGGTCCAGGAGGGCCGCTACGACGCCGCCTTCGCGGGTGAGTTCGCGGCCGCCCGGTACGGCTTGGAGGCCCTGGAGACCGGCATCCACGACGCGGAGAACGCCCAGACGCGGTTCGTACTGGTCGGCCGGCCCGCCCGGCCCGCCGCGCCGACCGGTGCGGACAAGACGTCCATCGTGCTGTGGCAGCGCGACGACCACCCCGGCGGGCTGCGCGACCTGCTCGGTGAGTTCGCCACGCGAGGCATCAACCTGATGCTGTTGCAGTCCCGGCCCACTGGCGAGGGCATCGGCAACTACTGCTTCTGCGTCGACGCCGAGGGGCACATCTCCGACCGCCGGGTCGCCGATGCGCTGATGGGCCTCAAGCGGATCTGCCTCCAGGTGCGCTTCCTCGGCTCGTACCCCCGTGCGGACGTGGGGGTGGAGGGCGTGCGCACCCTGCTGCGGGGGACCTCGGACGAGGAGTTCGTATCGGCGGCGGACTGGGTGGCGCAATGCCAGGACGGACGTTTCTAGAACGTTTCCGACCGCTCCTACCTGCATATTTTAGTTATCCACAGAAGTTATCCACAGGCTTGCTTCTCGACCTGGGGACAAGTCGACAAGGAAGCGTCACCCAGTCGACAAATCGGCCTGTGGGCCACGAACTCGTCCACAAGCCCGTAGGTCACCCTTCGTCCACTCGTTTCCTTCGGTCAATCCTTTGGAGCGACGCATTTCCACCCGAAAGTGGGCGTGAGGCTCGTTTAGGACGGGAATTCTTCGCCCGGCACGCTCCTTCCGGAATGATCATTTCCGATATCCACAGATCTTCCGCACAGCCTGTGGATAACTCTTCGGAGGGTGTGGATGCCTGTGGACAACGCAAGCTCAAGTCCCGTTCCCCACAAGGAAATCGAGTCAACTCACAGCCCGGCGCGTGCCCCGTTCCAGGGAGTGAGACGCCTTTTACTGACAGGTCTGAACACATAGGGCAATTCGCCCATAACTGAACGTAAGGCGCGTTTCGCAATACTGAGTCGTGAGGCGTCACCGCGCACCGGTAGCCTTGAGCGCGTGATTGACCTTCGCCTGCTCCGTGAGGACCCCGACCGTGTGCGTGCGTCGCAGCGCGCCCGTGGAGAGGACGTCGCGCTCGTCGACTCCCTCCTGTCTGCCGACGAGCGGCGCAGGTCGTCCGGCGTCCGCTTCGACGAGCTGCGTGCCGAGCAGAAGGCACTCGGCAAGCTCATCCCCAAGGCCTCCGGGGACGAGAAGGCCGAGCTGCTGAAGAAGGCGAGCCAGCTCGCCGCCGACGTCAAGGTGGCCGACGCGGAGCGCGACGCGGCCGACACCGAGACCCAGGAACTGCTCGTCCAGCTCAGCAACCTCGTACACCCGGACGTTCCGGTGGGCGGCGAGGAGGACTTCGTCACGCTGGAGACGCACGGCACGATCCGCGACTTCGGCGCCGAGGGCTTCGAACCCAAGGACCACCTGGAGCTCGGCCAGATCCTCGGCGCGATCGACGTCGAGCGCGGCGCGAAGGTGTCCGGCTCGCGCTTCTACTTCCTCACCGGCATCGGCGCCCTGCTGGAGCTGGCCCTGGTCAACGCGGCGATCGCGCAGGCCACGGCGGCCGGCTTCACACCGATGCTGACGCCCGCCCTGGTCCGCTCCCAGTCGATGGCCGGCACCGGCTTCCTCGGCCAGGCCGCCCAGGACGTCTACCACCTCGACAAGGACGACCTCTACCTGGTCGGCACATCCGAGGTGGCGCTGGCGGCCTACCACATGGACGAGATCCTCGACGCCGACCGCCTCCCGCTGCGCTACGCGGGCTTCTCGCCCTGCTTCCGCCGCGAGGCCGGCTCGCACGGCAAGGACACCCGCGGCATCTTCCGCGTCCACCAGTTCGACAAGGTCGAGATGTTCTCGTACGTCGCTCCGGAGGACTCGCAGGCCGAGCACCAGCGCCTGCTGGAGTGGGAGAAGCAGTGGCTGACGTCGCTGGAGCTGCCGTACCGGGTCATTGACGTCGCTTCGGGCGACCTGGGCTCCTCGGCCTCGCGCAAGTTCGACTGCGAGGCGTGGATTCCGACCCAGGGCAAGTACCGCGAGCTGACCTCGACCTCGGACTGCACCGAGTTCCAGTCCCGCCGCCTCCAGATCCGCGTCCGCGACGGCAAGCAGGTCAGGCCGCTGGCGACGCTCAACGGCACGCTGTGCGCCGTACCGCGCACGATCGTGGCGATCCTGGAGAACCACCAGCAGGCCGACGGCTCCGTGCGCGTGCCCGAGGTGCTGCGTCCCTACCTCGGCGGCCGGGAGATCCTGGAACCGGTCGCCAAGTGACGACCCCTTTCCCCTATCGACTCGTCGCCACAGACCTCGACGGAACGCTCCTGCGCTCCGACGAGTCGGTCTCGCGCCGCACCCGTGAAGCGCTCGCCGCGGCCACCGCGGCGGGCGCCGCGCACATCGTCGTCACCGGCCGCGCGGTCCCATGGACACGACACATCCTCGACGACCTCGGCTACAACGGCCTCGCGGTCTGCGGCCAGGGCGCACAGGTGTACGACGCCGGCGAGCACCGCCTGCTGACGTCGGTGACCCTGGACCGGCAGCTGGCCGGGGTCGCGCTGGCCAAGATCGAGGCCGAGGTCGGCCCGCTGTTCCTCGCGGCGAGCCGCGACGGCCTGGACGGTGAGGTGCTGGTGGGTCCCGGTTACGCGGTCACCGGCGCGCTTCCGGCGACGCCCTTCACGGAGGCGTCCGACCTCTGGATCGCGCCGCTGAACAAGATCTACATTCAGCATCCCGAGCTGTCGGACGACGAGCTCGCCGAGGCGGCCCGCCGGGCGGCGGGCGGCTTCGTCACCGTCGCGATGGCCGGCGAAGGCATCGTCGAACTTCTCCCCCTCGGCCTGTCCAAGGCGACGGGACTGTCCCTGGCGGCCCGCCGCCTGGGCATGAAGGCCGCCGACACCATCGCCTTCGGCGACATGCCCAACGACATCCCGATGTTCGCCTGGGCCTCGCACGGCGTGGCGATGGCCAACGCCCATGAGGAACTCAAGGCGGTGGCCGACGAGGTGACGTCCTCCAACGAGGAGGACGGGATCGCGGTGGTGCTGGAGCGGTTGCTGGGCTGACGCCGGCTGACCGACGTGGGAAAGGGCGGCCGCAGCGCTGCTACCGCTGTGGGCAGTCGTTCCGCAGGGGCGGAACAGGTGGGCACAGCCTTGCAGCGCCGGGCGTCTTTCGACGTAACTCCCAGACCTGCGGACCGGCCTCGTCACAGCGACAACGTCTTGCGGCCGCCCCGGGCAGCTCCCCGTATGGGGCGGGCTCGACGGAGGAGTAACTACTCCGGAATCCGCCGCGGGCTGCCCTGAAGGGAGCTGGACGTACTGTCGTGCATGGACATCGCCCGGCTCCTCTCCCGGCACGTGGCGCCGGCTCGATCCGGCGTCGTGAACACAACCACTGTGCCTGTACGCCGACTTGGGCGCCACTGATTAAAAACGGCCGAATGTCCCCTACCGGCGCCGCCACCTGCGCCGTCGCTTGCTGAAGAACCACCCCGCGGGCGGCTCGTCGGAGCGCCACGGCTGGGGCTCGGGTTCCTCGGTGCGCCAGCGCGCGGCGAGCATCCGGGCCCGCGCGGACGGCTCGGCCGCCTCGGCGGACCGGATGAAGTCCTCGTCCAGGAGGAGGTCGTCCCAGACCTCGTCCCCGGACCGCTCGCGACCATCGCTCTCCGACGTTTCGCCTGCCATCCCCATCCTCCCAACCATGCGCTTCCGGCCGCCCCGCGCGTCCCCTTTTGCCCAGTGTGCCCGGACAGAGGTGAAGCCCCTGTCAAGAACCTCCTCTGTCGGGGAATCGGGCGCTACTCCTCACCCGCGAGCGTCAATGACCGCAGCTTCTGTCCGGCGTACCAGGTGGCGAGCACGGTGACCGCGACCAGCAGTACCGTCGCCGTCGTCAGTCCGACGTCCGAGGTCACCAGGTCCCCGCCGGTGACCTTGTGGGCCACGGCCAGCGACCACTGCTGGACGCTGAGCGTGCGCGCCCCGGCCACCAGGGAGCCGAACAGGGCCTCCCAGACGAGCGCGTAGACGAGCCCGAACACCACCGCGTGCCGCGACACCGTGCCAAGCAGCAGGAAGAGCGCCGCGTACGCGATGGAGGCGACCAGCGCGGCCACCGTGTAGGCGACGGCGATCTGCTGGCCGTTGCCGTTGAGGATGAAGCCCGCGATCAGGGTCGGCACCGCCGAGAACACCATCGTCACGGCGACCGCCACGATCAGCTTGGTGAAGATGATCGTCGACCGTTTGATGGGCTTGGACAGCAGGTACACCACCGAACCGTCGTCGATCTCCGGGCCGATCGCGCCGGTGCCCGCGATGACGCCGATGATCGGAACCATCGTGGCGAGTGCGATTCCGCCCAGCAGGTCCGACGCCGTCTGGTCGTCGGCGCCGGCGAGGCCGCGCACCACCAGGGAGATCGCGATCAGCAACAGCGGCAGCGCGCTCAGGATGAGGGCCCGGCGTCGGCCGAGCAGGGCTCGGTAGGTGAGTCGGGCGACTGTGGGGTCGTACATCTTCGGCCTCCTACGCCGCGACAAGATACGAGAAGACGGACTCGAGCGACTCGTCGGACGGCGAGACCGTGAGCAGGCGGATGCCGTGGTCCCTGGCCACCTTGGGCAGCAGGACCGTGAACCGGCCGAAGTCGACCGCCTGGATGCGCAACGCGCCCTCCGCGAGGTCGACTTCGATGCCGGACGTCGACGGGTCGGCGATCAGCGCGGCCGCGAGGGCGCGGTCGTCGCTGGAGCGCACCAGGTAGCGGTGCGGGCGGTCGGTCATCAGGCGGCGGATCTTGCGGAAGTCACCGCTGGCCGCATGCCGTCCGGCGACGACGACCTCGATGTGCCAGGCGAGTTGCTCGACCTCTTCGAGGATGTGGGACGAGAACAACACGGTGCGGCCCTCGTCGCCCATGCGCCTCAGCAGGTCCATGAGCTGCATGCGCTGGCGCGGGTCCATGCCGTTGAAGGGCTCGTCCAGCAGGAGCAGCGACGGGTCGTGGACGAGGGCGCTCGCCATCTTCACGCGCTGGCGCATGCCCTTGGAGTACGTCGAGATCTTGCGGTCCTGCGCGTACTCCATCTCGACCGTGGCCAGGGCCTTCTGGGCGGCCTTGGCGCCGAGGCCGTGCAACTCGGCGTTGGCGACGACGAATTCGCGTCCGGTGAGGAAGTCGTACATCGCCTCCCGCTCCGGGACGATGCCGATGTGCTGGTAGATCTTCTCGTTGCGCCACACCTGCTGCCCGTCGAGGGTGACGGTGCCGGTGGACGGGGCCAGGAAGCCGCCCATCATGTTGATGAGGGTGGACTTTCCCGCGCCGTTGGGGCCGAGGAGGCCGGTGACACCAGGGCCGACCGTCATGGTGATGTCGTTGACGGCGACCACGTTGCCGAACCAGCGCGATACGTGGTCGATGTTGAGCGTGGTCACAGTCCGACCTTTCGGTAGCGGCGCATCAGGAGGCCGTAGCAGGCGGCGATCAGGCCCAGGGAGGCGAGAACGTAGACCACGCCCTCCCCGTTCGTCGGGCCGATCCCTCCGGGGAACGCCGAACTCGCGCCCAGGAACGCGGACTGCACTCCGTCTATGAGCGTGATGGGCGAGAACAGGCCGATCCAGGCGATGGATCCGGAGCTGCTCTGCGCGTCGGCGATGGCCTGGAGTGTGGAGACGGCGCCGTAGGAGATGGTCAGCACGGCGATCACGGCCGCGATGCCGAAGCCGCGGCGCGGGGTGACCGACGCGATGACCAGGCCGAGGCCGGCGAAGAGCAGCGAGAGCAGTGCCACGGAGACGAGTCCCTGCGCGAATCCCTTGGTCTGGTCGGCGAAGTCGAGTTTGGCGAGCAGGGCGCCCACATAGAGCACCAGCAGCGGGGCCGCGGTCAGGACGAACAGTGCCGAGGCAAGCGCCGCGAACTTCGCGCGGACGTAGTCGGAGGTCTCGATGGGCCGCGAGAAGTACAGCGGGACGGTCTTGAAGCGCAGGTCGCGCGAGACGGACTGGGGGGCCTGCGAGGCGACGTACAGGCTGATGACGGCCTGCATGATGATCGCGTAGCGCGTGTAGTCGACGGGCAGGTCCTTCGCCTTGGTGGCGACGGCGACGGCGACCATGATGGCCGCGGGCACGCACATCACCACGAACAGCAGCATCGGCAGCACCTTGGACTTGACCGAGCGGCCGAGGCCGTAGGCGCCGCGCAGGGACTGCGAGTAGAGGGAGCGGCGGGCGTAGGCGCGGCCCAGGCGCGGGCCGTCGTAGCTGCGGTAGCCGATGTTGTGGATGCGGGTCTGGTCACCCGAAGGTGCTGCTACGGAGTGTTCAGTTGCCATGGCCGACCGCCTCCTTCCGCTCTGCGTCGCGCTGTTCGTCGCTGTCCGTGAAGACCTCGGAGATGTGGTGCCGGCGCTGTTCCATGCGCACCAGGCCGATGCCTAGGTCGGCGACCACGTCGCGCACCAGGTCGTACGTCTCCTCACCCTGCGCGGTGAGCAGCAGTACGTGTCCGGCGCCCGGCAGGCCGCCGCCGCTGTCGAGGACGTCCATCCCGCGCGCGTGGAGTGCGTCGCGTACCGCGCGGGTGCCGTCCGGGTGCTCGTCGGTGTCGGTCACCTCGATCGCGAGGGTCGTGGTGGTCTGGGTGAAGTCGGTGGTGGAGCTGGAGCGCAGGAGCTTGCCGCCGTCGACGACGACCACGTGGTCGCAGGTGCGTTCCAGTTCGCCCAGCAGGTGGGAGGTGACCAGGACGGAGATGCCGAAGTCGGTGTGGATGCGGCGGATCAGGCCGAGCATCTCGTCGCGGCCGACCGGGTCGAGGCCGTTGGTGGGCTCGTCCAGGAAGACCAGTTGCGGGTCGTGGACGAGCGCCTGGGCGAGCTTCACGCGCTGCTTCATGCCGGTGGAGTAGCCGCCGATGGGGCGGTAGCGCTCCTCGTACAGACCGACATGGCGCAGGGTGTCCGCGGTGCGCTCGCGGGCGGCGGTGGGCGGCAGGCCGGACATGCGCGCCATGTGGACGACGAACTCGGTGGCCGAGACGTCGGGCGGCAGGCAGTCGTGTTCCGGCATGTAGCCGACCCGTTCGCGGATGTCGGCGCCCTTGGTGGCGACATCGAGGCCGAGCACTTCGGCGCGGCCCTCGGTGGCGGGGGACAGACCCAGCAGGATCTTGATCAGTGTGGACTTGCCGGCTCCGTTGGCTCCGACGAGTCCGGTCACACCGGGCCCGACGTCCACGGAGAGCCGGTCAAGCGCGGTCACCTTGGGGAACCGCTTGCTCAGGCTTTCGGTCGCGATCACAGTCACATCTTCGAAGGTAGTGACGGGGACCACGTCAGTCGTCACTCCGCAGGGTCGTCTTGGTATCAGACTCCAGGCGTACGGGTCCCTAAGGGTCCCCCTCAGGTCGAACAACGCGGGGCCGGTTGTCCACATCCGCGAGGTTTTCCACAGCCCGGCACAGGCCCGTTGACGCAGTCGTCGACGACTGTCACATTCATCAGTGTCAAGTTACGAACACGTACCGTGATCGGCGCGAGGCAGTACGGAGTCGGCGCGGACAAGTGGGGCGGTGGCATGACTACGGCGGTGACCGCCGAACTCCCCGCGGAACTGCGGGGATTCAGGCAGGTCCAGCGGCTGGCGTACGCGTGTGCGGAAGCTGTCGCGGCCCGGTTGGAGCCGGGGGTGACAGAGCGCGAGGCGGCGCGGATGCAGCGCGTGTGGCTGCGTGAGCGGGGGGTGCGCGACTGGTTCCATCTGCCCTTCGCCTGGTTCGGCGACCGCACGGCGTTCGGCCGACTTGACGGCGCACCACTGCAGCGGCACACGGAAGGGGTCCGCCAGGGCTACGCCAACCGGCACCGCGCCTGTCCCTTCGGCGTGATCGCGCACAAGCTCGACCGGGTGAAGCAGCGCCGCTGGTCGCCGCATGTCTTCGGGTTCGGCGCACAGTCCCTCAAGGGCCTGGCGGCCGACGCGCTGCACGGCCACCGCGAGGGCTGTTCCCCGCTGTGGTCGCGGTACCGCTTCTCCGACCATCCTCCGCAGCCCGGTCTGTGGGCGGTCGAACCGCATCTGGGGTTCCGGGGCACGGGCGCGAAGTTCGAGGAGATCCTGGTCGTCACCGACTCCCGGGATCCCGAACAGAGCGCCTTCTGGCTGGACGACGACGTGCCATGGGGGTCCCCCCGCGCGAGCTCGTTCGAGCGTGGGGGAGTGCGGCGCTGGGCGGAGGACAAGTGACGGGCTTGTCGCGAGCGGGGCTGGAGGTCGCGCGGGAGCGCCGGGTGCGGACCGGCGGGGTCGAGTTGTGCGTCGCCGAGCTGGGGGACCCTTCGGCACCGACGGTCGTCCTGGTGCACGGCTATCCGGACAGCAAGGAGGTGTGGTCCGAGGTCGCACCACGCCTGGCCGAGCGCTTCCATGTCGTCCTGTACGACGTCCGGGGCCACGGCCGGTCCACCGCACCGCGGCCGCTGCGCGGCGGGTTCACGCTGGAGAAGCTGACGGACGACTTCCTGGCCGTGGCGGGCGCGGTCAGCCCGGGCAAGCCGGTGCACCTGGTGGGGCACGACTGGGGCTCGGTGCAGTCGTGGGAGTTCGTCACCGTCCGGCGCACCGAGGGCCGGATCGCCTCCTTCACCTCGATGTCCGGCCCGTCCCTCGACCACCTCGGGCACTGGATCAACAAGCGGCTCAGGCGCCCCACCCCGCGCCGGGTCGGCCAGTTGCTCGGCCAGAGTGCCAAGTCCTGGTACGTGTACCTGCTGCACACGCCCGTGCTGCCCGAGCTGGCCTGGCGCGGCCCGCTCGGCAAGTGCTGGCCGCGGATCCTGGAGCGCGTCGAAAAAGTCCCCGGCGGCGACTACCCGACCTCGTCCCTGCCGACGGACGCGGCACACGGAGCGTGGCTGTACCGGGACAACGTACGGGCGCGGCTGCGACGCCCGCGCACGGACGCGTACGCACACGCGCCCGTGCAGCTCATCACGCCCCTGGGGGACACGTTCTTCTCGGAGAAACTCTGCGACGAGCTGGAGCTGTGGGCTCCGCGGCTGACCCGGCGTGCTCTCCCGGCCAACCACTGGGTTCCGCGCACGCGCCCGGACCAACTCGCGGCCTGGATCACGGACTTCGTCACGGCCGTGGAGGGCGGGAAGCCCGCGCCGAGGGCGATCGGCCGGTACGCGGAGCGTTTCGGCGGGCAGTTGGTCCTGGTCACCGGTGCGGGCAGCGGCATCGGGCGGGCCACGGCCTTCGCGTTCGCCGAGGCCGGCGCGCGCGTGGTGGCCGTCGACCGGGACGCGGAGGCCGCGGCGCGCACCGCCGAACTGTCCCGGCTGGTCGGTGCCCCCGAGGCCTGGGCGGAGACGGTCGACGTATCGGACGAGCAGGCCATGGAGCAGCTCGCCGAGAAGGTCGCCGCCGAGTACGGCGTGGTGGACGTCCTGGTGAACAACGCCGGCATCGGCCTGTCGGGCTCCTTCTTCGACACGACCCCCGAGGACTGGAAGAAGGTCCTCGACGTCAACCTGTGGGGCGTGATCCACGGCTGTCGGCTCTTCGGAAAGCAGATGGCCGAGCGCGGACAGGGCGGCCACATCGTCAACACGGCGTCGGCGGCGGCGTACCAGCCCTCCAAGGCGCTGCCCGCCTACAGCACCTCCAAGGCAGCCGTGCTGATGCTCAGCGAGTGCCTGCGCGCGGAGCTGGCCGGCCAGGGGATCGGTGTGACGGCGATGTGCCCCGGCTTCGTCAACACCAACATCACTTCGACCGCGCACTTCGCCGGTGTCGACGCCACCGAGGAGAAGCGGCTGCGGAAGCGGACCGCCCGCCTGTACGGGCTGCGGAACTATCCGCCGGAGAAGGTCGCGGACGCGATCCTGCGGGCGGTGGTGCGCGGTGATGCCGTCGTCCCCGTGACGCCCGAGGCGCGCGGCGCCTACTTCATGTCCCGCTTCACGCCCAGGACGCTGCGGGCGATCGCACGGCTGGATCCGCCGCTGTGAGCGCCTCGCATGAGATCACTCCGCGCCGGGTGGCCTTCGACTGGTCGCGCACCCCTCTGCGCTGCATCCCCGGCGAGCCGACCGCGACGCATGTCATGGGCCAGAAGGCCACGCACAGCGTCCAGCACACGCACGTGCGCGAGCACCTGGCCGGGCAGCGGCTGGACACCGCCGACTTCACCCAGTATGTCGGCTTCCTCTTCGAACGGCTGCTCGGTGAGCGTCCGCCGCTCGGCGCGCCGATACCGGAGCGGGAACGGGTGCGCTTCCTGCTCACGGTCGTCGCCGCGATCGAACAGTTCACGGCCGTGTTCGGCGACCGGGTGCCGGCCGCCGACGGCTTGGACCGTGCCCGCGCCGATGAGGTGATGCTCGACCTGCTGCGCCGGCACGGCGCCGAGAAGGTCGAACACCGTGCGGTCGCCTTCGACAGATACCAGCACTGCGGCGGCACCGGCACGCTCCGGTGCGCCTGCCGCGTCGCCGGCATGGCCGTCGCCGCGCCGGTGATGCTCTACCTGTGGATATGGGGGACGGCGTACCTGATACGCCAAGGCCCCCGGCCGGCGGTCCTCCCGCGCCACTCCCTCGCCGACCACAACAGGATGGTACGGACAGGCCTGTTGCCTCCACGGCGCGAGCTGGGTGCGGCGATACCCCGCTATTTCCGGCGGACTCACCACCCGTCGCAGGAGGGCTCGCCGAGCCGGGCAGCGGAGTACCTGCGGGGAGCACCGACGGCGAGGGCCGCCTCATGACGGACGCGGCGGAGGGGCCCGCCGGCCCCGCCTACCGGATCGAGGATCTCGCGCACCTCAGCGGCGCCACGGTGCGCACCATCCGCGCCTACCAGGATCGCGGGCTGCTCCCGCGCCCCGAGCGCCGTGGCCGCGCCAATGTCTACGCGGACGCCCATCTCGTGCGCCTGCGCCAGATCGCCGAGCTCCTCGACCGCGGCTACACCCTGGCCTCCATCAAGGAGCTTCTGGAGGCGTGGAACGCGGGCCGGGGCCTCGGCGGAGTGCTGGGCCTGGTCGCCGAGGTCGACGGTCCGTGGACCGACGAGGAGACGGCACGGGTCTCGCGGGCGGAGTTGGACGAGCGGTTCGGCGGCATCCGGGACGACGCGGCGGTCGCCGAGGCCGTGGAGCTGGGCGTGCTGGAGCCGGTCCCCGGCGAGGACGACTCGTTCCTCGTGCCGAGCCCCCAAGAGCTCGCTGTGGCCGCCGAGTTGCACTTGGCGGGCATACCGCTGTCCGCGATCTGTGACCATCTCAGGGAGTTGAGGGGGCAGGTCGAGCACATCGCCGCCCGTTTCCTGGAGTTCACCACCGAGCAGGTCTTCGTCCGCTACCTCGACGGTCCGCACCGCCCGACCGACCCGGACGCGGCCGAGGCAGCCTCTCTCGTACGACGGCTGCGGCCGCTCGCGCAACAGACGGTGGACGCCGAACTCGTCCGGGTGATGCGTCTGTTGGCGGTACGGCATCTGCGTCTGCACTACGGCGCGGACGAGAGCCCGGAACCGCCGGACCGGGCGCGTTCCGTGGCGATCCCCGCCGAGACAATGCGGGCCGTCGAGGAGCTGGTTGGTGCGGAGCGGGCTGCCGAGTTCATCGCACTGGCCGCGGAACGAGAAGTGCGGGCCCGTGCTTTGGACCGGCTTGCCACAACTCACGGCCCATCAGGTGATCTTGGTGAAACACCCTGAATCAAAGGGTCGTTGTCCACAGAATCGCCAATTCCCCTGTGGATAACTCCACTTGGCTGTGGATCAAACATCCGGATCAAAATCATTCGCGTGATCCACGTCTCTCCCAGCACGCTGACGGGGTGGACGAGAACGGTAAGAGTAAGAACGGTATGAATGAAAGACGCACCGCTGCGCGCACCGTGAAGGTGTCGCAGTGCCGCGGGCGTCGGCGTCACCGCCGACCCGGACGGCTCTCTGCCGGCGTCCGGTGGATGGATGCCGGTGATCACCCTCAGCCCATGGCTGAGCGGCCGTGTGCGATGACCGTCCTGTTTCACGTGAAACGCGGTCGCCCGCATACGCTCGGCACATGAGTTTGCGTCTGAGCACCGTAATCCTCCCGTACCGCCGCTGGCACGAAGGGGGCCGTACGGAATGGCAGCGCGCGGAACGGCTCGGCTTCCACACCGCCTATACGTACGACCACCTGTCCTGGCGCGGCTTCCGGGACGGGCCGTGGTTCGGTGCCGTCCCGACGCTGACCGCCGCCGCGGGTGTCACCGACCGGATACGTCTGGGCACTCTGGTGACCTCGCCGAACTTCCGGCATCCGGTGACCCTTGCCAAGGAGCTGATCTCCCTCGACGACATCTCCGGCGGGCGGGTCACGCTCGGCGTCGGCGCGGGCGGGAGCGGCTTCGACGCCACCGCGCTCGGGCAGGAGCCGTGGACCCCGCGCGAGCGCGCCGACCGCTTCGCCGAATTCGTCCCGCTCCTCGACCGGCTGCTGACCGAGGACACCGTGTCCTACGAGGGCGCTTTCTACTCGGCGCACGAGGCGCGCAACATCCCGAGCTCTGTGCAGCGGCCCCGGCTACCCCTCGCGGTCGCGGCAACCGGGCCACGCGGGCTCAGGCTGGCCGCGCGCTACGGGCAGGCATGGGTGACGACGGGCGACCCCAAGCTGTACGAGAACGGCACTCCTGACCAGTCGGTTCGAGCCATTCGCGGACAGGCCGACAAGCTGGCCGACGCATGCGCAGCGCTCGGGCGGGACGCGCACGAGCTGGACAAGGTCCTGCTGACCGGCTTCACCCCGGACCGCGGCCGTCCGCTCCGCTCCCTCGACGCGTTCGTGGACTTCGCGGGTCGGCACCGGGAGCTGGGTTTCACCGAGATCGTGATCCACTGGCCCATCCCCGGCTCGGAATTCGACGCGGACCAGAAGATCTTCGAGCGGATCGCCATGGAAGCACCGGCACAGCTGGGCTGACCTGCGCAATCCCCGTCCGTGCCTCATCTGTGCGGACTCCCGCACGGCCGTGCGAGTGATCTGCGGGAGAATGGCCGGGTGACCTCAGCGACTCGACAGCCCGAGACCCCGGCCGCCACCGTCCCCACGCGGCTGATCGCCACCGATCTCGACGGCACCCTGCTGCGCGACGACAAGTCGGTCTCCCCGCGCACCATCGCGGCCCTCGCCGCCGCCGAGGAGGCAGGCATCGAGGTCTTCTTCGTCACCGGCCGCCCGGCTCGCTGGATGGACGTCGTCAGCGATCACGTCCACGGCCACGGCCTGGCGATCTGCGGCAACGGCGCCGCAGTGGTCGACCTGCACGGCGGCCCCGGCGCCCACCGGTTCGTGAAGGTGCGGGAGCTGGCCCGGAAGAACGCGCTGGACGTCGTACGGCTGCTGCGCGGGGCGGCGCCCGGAACGGTGTACGCCGTCGAGCAGACGTACGGCTTCTACCAGGAGCCGGACTATCCGAAGCTGCACCTGGAGATCCCCGACTCCCTCGCGCCGGCCGAGGATCTGCTGGCACCGGACGCCCCGGGTGCCGACGAGCCGGTCCTCAAGATCCTCGCGTACCACCCCACGGTCGACCCGGACGCCTTCCTCACCCTCGCCCGCCTCGCGATCGGCGAGCGCGCCAACGTCACCCGCTCCAGCCCCAGCGCCCTGCTGGAGATCAGCGGCCCCGGAGTCTCCAAGGCCAGCACACTCGCCCTGTGCTGCGCCGAGCGCGACATCTCCCACGAGGAGGTCGTCGCCTTCGGGGACATGCCGAACGACGTCGAGATGCTCACGTGGGCGGGCCGGTCGTACGCGATGGGCAACGCGCACCCGGATGTCATCGCCGCGGCCTCGGGTCGCACGGTCGCCAACAACGAGGACGGGGTGGCGGTCGTGATCGAGCGGCTGCTGGCGGAGCGGGTGTAGTCCGGACTGCTCTTTCGGTCCCTACCCCAGTGGCACCCCTCGCGCCCACAGCCATGACACCGGGTCCACCGCCGAACCCATCTCCGGCGTGACCCGCACCTCGAAGTGCAGGTGCGGGCCGGTGGAGTTGCCGCTCGTGCCCGACTGCCCGATCCACTGCCCGGGAGTCACACGCTCGCCCTGGTCAACGGCGACGGCGGCGAGATGGGCGTACTGCGTGTAGTAGCCGCCCGCGTGCTCGACGACGATCTCGATGCCGAAGGCGCCCCCGCACGACACCTTCACCACACGGCCCGCGCCGACCGCCCGCACCGGCGTGCCGATCGGCACCGCGAAGTCCTGCCCGGTGTGCCGGTTCGCCCAGCGCTCACCGCCGCTGCCGAAGCCGGCGGACAGCGCGTAGGTCTCCACCGGCGTGACCCACGCACTCGAGATGCCCGTCCGCGGCTGATCCAGCCGGACGGCGCCCCGGCAGGCACCCGCGGCGACGGAGGCATCCGCCTGCCCCTGCAACTGCCACCGCGCCTGTTCGAGTTTCTCCTCGATGTCCTTCTTCAGGTCGGCGAGTCCGGTGTTGCGCTTCTCCAGGTCCTGCCAGGCCGCCGCGGCCTTCGCCTCGTCCGCAGCGAGCGCGGCCTCGGCCCGACGGCTCTTGTCGATCGCGTTGTTGACGGCGAGATTCGCCTGGGAGAAGACATGCTGACCGCGCATCAGCTCATCCGGGCTCTTCGCCAGGAGGATCTGCGCGGTGAGCGGCAGACCGCCGCCGCTGCGGTACTGGGCACGCGCGATCCGGCCCAAGTCCTCGTGCATGACGGCGATCTCCCGCCGCTCGCGGTCCAGGAGCGACTCCAACCGGTGGGCCTGCGCCCGTTGCACCTCGGCCTCGCGACGCCCCGCCTCGTACTGCTGCGTCGCCACGGCCGCGTCCTCGTACAGCCGGGCCACCTGTGCGCTGATCCCCAAGTCGTCGGCGCTGTGGGTGTCCTCACCGTCCTCACCGTCGTCGGCGGCACCGGTGGGACGAGCGGCGAGCACGGCGAGCGCGCACAGCAGCGCCGGAACAAGCAGTGGGTGACGGCGAGGTGAGCGCATGTCAGCGATCGTGTCCCGGACCGGGGGGTGTGGTCCTGTTCACGTCGTGCAAGTGGGGGACGGGTTGCGGCAGATGGGTCAGTTGTGGCGTCGCCGCCGAGGCTGGGGGGCACTCGGCGCCGTCAGTTCGGCGCGTGCCACACCGCCGTCGTGCCGCGATCCGAGCCCGCTCCTAGCAAATACTCCCTACCGCACCCCCACCAGCAGGTCCGTCTCTTCCTCCCGCTCCACCATCACGCGCAATGGCCCCTCCACGGCAGCCAGTTCCGCGTACGTCCCGCGCTGCGCCACCCGGCCCTCGTCCAGCACGATCACCTCGTCCACCGCCTCCAGACCGGCCAGCCGGTGGGTGATGAGCAGCGTCGTACGGCCCTCGGTAGCGGCCAGCAGGTCGGCGGTGAGCGCGTCGGCCGTCGGCAGGTCGAGGTGCTCGGCGGGCTCGTCGAGCACCACGACGGGGAAGTCGGCCAGCAGAGCCCGAGCCAGCGCCAGCCGCTGCCGCTGCCCACCGGACAGCCGCGTGCCGTGCTCGCCGACCAGCGTGTCGAGCCCGTCGGGCAGGCCGTCGGCCCAGTCGAGCAGCCGGGCCCGCTTCAGCGCGTCCCGCAGCTCGTCCTCGGTCGCGCCTTTCTGAGCGAGGAGGAGATTCTCACGCACCGAGCTGTCGAAGAGGTGCGCGTCCTGCGCGCACAGTCCGACGAGTCGCCGTACGTCGTCGCCGTCCAGCGCGCACGCGTCCACGCCGCCCAGCGTGTAGGAGCCCGCCTCCGCGTCCAGGAAGCGCAGCAACACCTGTGCGAGCGTCGTCTTTCCGGACCCGGACGGCCCGACCACCGCGATCCGGCGCCCCTCTTCCAGACTCAGATCGAGTCCGGCGAGCGCCTCCCGGTGCTGCCCGGCGTGCCGCGCGGCCAAGCCCTTGAGGACCACCGGGAACGGCGACGCGGGCGCCTGCCGCGGCCGCTCCGGCTCCCGCACAGGTTCCGGCGCGTCCAGCACCTCGTACACGCGCTCCGCGCTCCTGCGCACCCGTTGCCGGTACTGCACGGCGAGCGGCATGCCGAGGACGGCCTCGAAGGCAGCCAGCGGGGTGAGGACGACGACGGCCATGGCCACGCCGCCCAGCCGCCCGTCGTCGACCGCCTGGGCGCCCACGAGGGCGGTCGCGGCGACCGTCAGGCCGGAGAGCAACGCGGTGAGTCCGTCGCCGAGCGCGGTGGCGGTGGCGGCCCGCGAGGCGATCCGGGTGAGGATGCCGTCGGCCCGCCGCGCCTCGGCGGTGCGTCCGGGCACGGCGCCGGCGACGGTCAACTCGGCGGTCCCGGTGAGCAGATCGGTCACCCGCGTCGCCAGTGCACCTCGGGCGGGGGCCAGCCTGTGCTCGGCTCGTCGCGCCACGGCACCGGTGACCAGCGGGACGCCGACCCCGGCCACCAGCAGCCCGGCCGCGAGCACCGCGCCGGCCTCCGGCAGCAGCCAGGCCGTGAAGCCGACGGAGGCGGCGGACACGATCACGGCGGCACCGGCGGGCAGCAGCCAGCGCAGCCAGTAGTCCTGTAGGGCGTCCACGTCGGCGACGAGCCGCGAGAGCAGATCGCCTCGGCGGGTGCCCCGCAGCCCGGCGGGCGCCAGTCGCTCCAGGCGGCGGTAGACGGCGACCCGTGTGTCGGCCAGCATCCGCAGGACGGCGTCGTGCGACACGAGCCGCTCGGCGTACCGGAAGACGGCCCGCCCGATTCCGAAGGCCCGTGTCGCGGTCACGGCCACCATCAGATACAGCACGGGCGGCTGCTGCGAGGCCCGCGAGATGAGCCACCCGGAGGTGGCCATGAGACCGACGGCGCTGCCGAGCGCGAGGCTGCCGAGCAGCAGGGCGAGGGCGAGCCGTCCGCGCCGGGCGCCGGACATGGCCCGGACGCGGGCCAGGACACCACGGAGGGCTGTCGTCGCGGGCGCCTCGGAAGCGGCCACGGCGACGGGCTGCTCCTCGATCGGGTGCACCACGGTCGCCCCGGCCCGGGCGGCCTCCGTGTGGGCGGGTGTCGCGGTCTCCTCCAGTCGCACCACCCGGTCCGCCACCCCCAGCAGGGCCGGCCGGTGCACCACCAGCAGAACCGTCCGTCCCACCGCCAGTCGTCGCACCGCCTCCACGACCTCGGCCTCGGTCGCCCCGTCGAGGGCCGCCGTCGGCTCGTCGAGCAGCAGCACCGGCCGGTCGGCGAGGAACGCCCGGGCCAGCGCGAGCCGCTGCCGCTGACCGGCGGACAGACCGGCTCCGTCCTCGCCGAGCACCGTTTCGACGCCCTCGGACAGCGCGTCCACGAACTCCAGCGCGCCCGCATCGCCCAGCGCTCGCCGTACGGCGGCGTCGTCGGCGTCGGGCCGGGCGAGCCGTACGTTGTCGGCGATCGTCCCGGCGAACAGCTGCGGCCGCTGCGGCACCCACGCGATCCGTGACCGCCACTGCTCCAGGTCGGCCTCGGCGAGATCGACTCCCCCGGCCCGGACCCGGCCCTCGCTGGGCCGTACAAACCCGAGAACCACGTTCAGCAGCGTCGACTTGCCCGCACCGCTCGGCCCGACGAGCGCGACCGTCTCCCCGGGTTCGACGGCGAACGAGACGTCTGCCACGGCATCCCCGGACCGACCGGGGTAGCGGACCGTGACCCCCTCGAAGGACAGGGCCGCCTGCGTCGGCACAACACCGGAACCGGACGTCGGCACCGGCTTCTCCAGCACCGAGAAGATCTCCTCGGCGGCGGAGAGCCCCTCCGCCGCCGCGTGATACTGCGCTCCCACCTGGCGCAGCGGCAGGTACGCCTCCGGTGCCAGCACCAGGACGACCAGGCCGTTGTACAGGTCCATCTCGCCGTGGACGAGCCGCATACCGATCGTCACGGCGACGAGTGCCACCGAGAGCGTCGAGAGCAGCTCCAGCGCGAAGGAGGAGATGAACGCGATCCGCAGCGTCCGCATGGTCGCCTGCCGGTACTCACCGGTGATGCGCCGGATCGACTCGGCCTGTGCCTTGGCCCGTCCGAACACCTTCAGGGTCGGCAGGCCGGCGACCACGTCCAGGAAGTGCCCGGACAGCCGGGACAGCAGCCGCCACTGACGGTCCATCCGGGACTGTGTGGCCCAGCCGATCAGCATCATGAAGATCGGGATGAGTGGCAGAGTCCCGACGATGATGGCCGCCGAGACCCAGTCCTCGGTGACGATCCGGGCCAGCACCGCCACCGGCACGACCACCGCGAGCCCCAACTGCGGGAGATAGCGCGAGAAGTAGTCGTCGAGGGCGTCGACTCCCCGCGTGGCGAGGGCGACCAGCGATCCGGTCCGCTGCCCGCTCAGCCACCCGGGCCCCAGAGCGACAGCTCGCTCCAGCAACCGCCCCCGCAGCTCCGACTTCACCGCCGCGCTCGCTCGGTGTGCGGCGAGCTCGGTGAGCCAGGAGACAAACGCCCGGCCAAAGGCCATGGCCACCAACAGCAGCACGGGGGTACGGAGTTCACCGACCGCCATGCCGTGTTGGAAGGCGCCGACCACCACTTCGGCGATGAGCATCGCCTGGGCGATGACCAGCCCGGCACCGACGGCACCCAGACCGACGACCGCCATCAGGAAGATCCGGGTGGCGCGGGCGTACTGGAACAGACGTGGATCGATCGGTTTCACGTGAAACATGCCCTTCGGCCCAAGGGGTGTGTTTCACGTGAAACATCGAGAACCACGGTGAAACACACCTTTGTCGGACTCAGTGAGCGGCGTCGACGGCGAGATGCTGCGTGCCGATCCGCTTGCGGAACACCCAGTAGGTCCAGCCCTGGTAGAGCATGACGATCGGTGCGGCGATCACCGCACACCAGGTCATGATCTTCAGGGTGTAGGGACTCGACGAGGCGTTGGTGACCGTGAGGCTCCACTCCTCATTGAGCGAGGACGGCATGACGTTCGGGAAGAGCGTCAGGAAGAGCATGGCCACAGTGGCCACGATGGTGACGCCGGACAGGGCGAACGCCCACCCCTCGCGGCCGACCTGGTTCGCCGCGAGCGCCGCGACCAGTGCGGCGACCGCCACCACCAGCGCGACCAGGCTCTTGCCGTCACCGCCGTGAACCTGCGTCCACAGCAGGAAGATCAGCGCCAGCACGGCGGTTGCGAGACCGACTCCCAGCGCCAGCTTCCGTGCCCGCTCCCGGATCTCCCCAACGGTCTTGAGCGCCGTGAACACCGCGCCGTGGAAGATGAACAGCGTCAGCGTCACCAGACCGCCGAGGAGCGCGTACGGGTTGAACAGGTCCCAGAAGGTGCCGACGTAGTCGAAGCTCTGGTCGATCTTCACGCCCCGCACGATGTTGGCGAAGACCACGCCCCACAGGAACGCGGGGATGAGCGAGGTCCAGAAGATCGCGTGCTCCCAGTTGCGCTGCCAGTTCTCCTCGGGCCGCTTCACCCGGTACTCGAAGGCGACACCCCGGACGATCAGAGAGACCAGGATGATCAACAGCGGCAGATAGAAGCCGGAGAAGAGCGTGGCGTACCAATCGGGGAAGGCCGCGAACGTCGAGCCGGCGGCCGTGAGCAGCCACACCTCGTTGCCGTCCCAGACGGGCCCGATGGTGTTGATCAGCACCCGCCGCTCGGGCCGGTCACGAGCCAGCAGCTTGGTGAGGATGCCGACCCCGAAGTCGAAGCCCTCCAGGAAGAAGTAGCCGGTCCACAGGAAGGCGATGAGGACGAACCAGACGTCGTGAAGTTCCATGACTGTGCAGCTCCCTTGGCCTAGTACGAGAAGGCCATCGGCTTGTCGGCGTCACGGGAGTCGCCGCCGATCTTCGTGGGCGGGTTGCGGTCGGCCTCCGAGAGCTCCGGCGGGCCGGCCTTGACGTACTTCGCGAGCAGCCTGACCTCGACGACGGCGAGGATGGCGTACAGGGTGGTGAAGACGATCATCGAGGTGATGACCTCGCCCTGGGAGACCGTGGGGGAGACCGCGTCCCGGGTCTGCAGGACGCCGTAGACCACCCAGGGCTGACGGCCCGTCTCGGTGAAGATCCAGCCCCAGGAGCTGGCGATCAGTGGGAAACCCAGGGTCCAGATCGCGATGCGCCAGTACCACCGGGTGAGCGTCGGACCGAGCGCCTTGTTCTTGAAGAGGACCAGATGCGGCACCTCGTCCTCGCCGACCCTCAGGTGCTGGGACAGCAGGAACTTCTTGCGGGTCAGCCAGAGTCCGGCCAGCCCGATGGCGAAGGACGACATGCCGAAGCCGATCATCCAGCGGAAGCCCCAGTAGGCGACCGGGATATTGGGCCGGTAGTCGCCGGGCCCGAACTTCTTCTGCTCGGCCTTGTTGACGTCGTTGATCCCGGGGACGTACGAGGTGAAGTCGTCCTTGGCCAGGAAGGACAGCAGTCCGGGGATCTCGATGGCGACCGTGTTGTGGCCGGCTTCGACATCGCCGTAGGCGAAGACGGAGAACGGCGCGGGCGACTCGCCGTCCCACAGCGCCTCGGCCGCCGCCATCTTCATAGGTTGCTGCTCGAACATGACCTTGCCGAGAGTGTCGCCGCTGACCGCGGTGAGCAGGCCACCGACGACAACGGTGACCAGGCCGAGCCGCAGCGAGGTCTTCATCTCGCGGATGTGCTTCTTGCGGAGCAGGTGGAAGGCAGAGATGCCGACCATGAAGGCGCCGCCGGTGAGGAAGGACGCGGTGAGGGTGTGGAAGGCCTGGGTGAGCGCGGTGTTCTGGGTCAGCACGAGCCAGAAGTCGGTGAGCTCGGCCCGCCCCTTCGCCTCGTTGATCTTGTAGCCGACGGGGTGCTGCATCCACGAGTTGGCCGCGAGGATGAAGTACGCCGACAGGATCGTCCCGATCGAGACCATCCAGATGCAGGCCAGATGGATCTTCTTGGGCAGCTTGTCCCAGCCGAAGATCCACAGGCCGATGAAGGTCGACTCGAAGAAGAAGGCGATCAAGGCCTCGAACGCGAGCGGGGCGCCGAAGATGTCACCGACGAAGCGCGAGTAGGCGGACCAGTTCATGCCGAACTGGAACTCCTGCACGATGCCGGTGACCACGCCCATGGCGATGTTGATCAGGAAGAGCTTGCCCCAGAACTTGGTCGCCCTGAGGTACTTCTCCTTCTCCGTGCGCACCCACGCGGTCTGCAGACCGGCCGTGAGAGCGGCCAGCGAGATCGTCAGGGGGACGAAGAGGAAGTGGTAGACGGTGGTGATGCCGAACTGCCAGCGCGCCAATGTCTCCGGCGCCAGGGCCAGGTCCACGTCGTCAGTCTCCTTACGTCGCCGTGGTACAGCGGCAGCTTGCCCCTTATGTCACGCACATCATGGGAGTAACCGGGACACGCTTGTGAACGCGTTCACATTCACAAGCAATTATGACGTACCTATTTTCGGCACACGAAGGGGGGTCCCCCTCGGAAGGGAGACCCCCTTGGCAGGACCGGTACCGAGCCCCTACAGCAGCTCCTTCCGGAACCCTTCCGCCACCTTCAGAAAGATGTCGTTCGCCTCGTTCTCCCCGACCGTGACCCGCACACCCTCACCCGGGAACGGCCGGACCACCACGCCGGCCTGTTCGCACGCCGCCGCGAACGCGACCGTGCGCTCCCCCAGCCGCAGCCACACGAAGTTGGCCTGGGTCTCGGGCACCGTCCAGCCCTGGCCGCGCAGCCCGTCGACCACGCGCGTGCGCTCGCACACCAGCGAGCCGACCCGGCCGAGCAGCGCGTCCTCGGCACGCAGCGAGGCGATCGCCGCGTCCTGTGCGAGCTGGCTCACACCGAAGGGCACCGCCGTCTTGCGCAGCGCCGCCGCCACCGGCTCGTGGGCGATGGCGAAGCCGACGCGCAGACCCGCGAGGCCATACGCCTTGGAGAACGTGCGCAGCACGCAGACGTTCGGCCGGTCCCGGTACAGCTCGACACCGTCAGGCACCTCGGCATCGCGAATGAACTCGCGGTACGCCTCATCCAGCACGACGAGCACATCACCGGGCACCCGGTCGAGGAAGCGCTCCAGTTCCGCTCGCCGGACGACGGTGCCCGTCGGGTTGTTGGGGTTGCAGACGAAGATCAGCCGGGTCCGGTCGGTGATCGCGTCCGCCATGGCGTCGAGGTCGTGCACATCGCCCGGCGTCAGCGGCACCTGCACCGACGTCGCCCCGCTGATCTGCGTGATGATCGGGTACGCCTCGAAGGACCGCCAGGCGTAGATGACCTCGTCACCGGGTCCGGAGGTCGCCTGGATCAACTGCTGGGCGACGCCCACCGAGCCGGTGCCGGTGGCCACGTGGGAGAGCGGCACGGCGAAGCGATCGGACAGCTCGCTCATCAGGACCGTGCAGGCCATGTCGGGGTAGCGGTTGAACGAGGCGACCGCGGCCGTCACGGTCTCCATCACACCGGGCAGCGGCGGATACGGGTTCTCGTTGGAGGACAGCTTGTAGGCCACCGGACCGCCGGCCGCGGCCGGCTTGCCCGGCTTGTAGGTGGGGATACCCTCCAGCTCGGCGCGCAGCTTGGGGCTCGTCTCGCTCACCGCAGTCCTCCTCGCGACCACCGGCGGCCCATCATCACCACCGGCTTCCAATACTCCTCACCTTATGAGGATTCGGCGCCGCTGCGTACAGGCGAGGAGCGACCTGGTTCCGCCGAGAGCGCGGGCCCCTCTGTCCCATCGGCTGTCCCATCGGCATCAAGCGCATCACCGTACGAAGGCAGACGAATCGGGGGGCGCGGCCACATATATCTATGCGCCGGTGGCTCGCGCCGTGGCGCGCATCCCTCGTGCAGGTGAGTTGAGACCTCTTCGAAACATCGGTGACTTGGCAGGCCGGTGCACGCCGACAAGTCACGTCCTGTCATTGCAACGTCCAACTGCCTTGTTTTCCAAGGAAATTGACCCACTATGACCTTGCAGAAACGTGCCTGTCAATGCGCGCATATGCGTCCGCCCTACCCCACCGCATGAGCCCTACTATCGGCTCGCCATGACAGCAGCAGGGAAGCACCAGGTGAGCCGCGCGGAAACCTCACGTCGAGGCAATCGGCCGGGCCGGGCGGGCATCAGAGACGTCGCCGCCGCCGCGGGAGTCTCCATCACGACCGTCTCCGACGCTCTCAACGGAAAGGGTCGGCTCCCGGATGCCACCCGACGCCATGTCCGCGAGGTCGCCGACCGGCTGGGCTATCGTCCGTCGGCCGCCGCCCGCACGCTCCGTACCGGCAAGTCGGGACTCATCGGCCTGACCGTGACGACGTACGGGGATGAACCTTTCACCTTCACCGAGTTCGCGTACTTCGCCGAGATGGCCAGGGCCGCCACCTCGGCCGCGCTCGCCCGCGGCTACGCCCTCGTCATCCTCCCGGCGACCTCCCGCCACGACGTGTGGTCGAACGTCGCGCTCGACGGGACGGTCGTCATCGATCCGTCCGACCAGGACCCAGTCGTCAGCGAACTGGTCCGCCAGGGTTTACCGGTCGTCTCCGACGGCCGCCCGGCCGGGGTGCTCCCGGTCACCGCCTGGGTCGACAACGACCACGAGGCCGCCGTCCTCGGTATCCTCGACCACCTGGCCGACGCCGGCGCCCGCCGCATCGGCCTGCTGACCGGGACCAGCACCGACACGTACACCCACCTGTCGACCACCGCATACCTGCGCTGGTGCGAGCGCGTGGGCCAGGATCCGGTGTACGAGGCCTATCCGGCGCACGATCCGTGCGCGGGCGCCGTCGCCGCCGACCGGCTGCTCGCCCGCCCCGACCGCCCCGACGCCGTCTACGGCCTGTTCGACCCCAACGGCACCGACCTGCTCGCCGCCGCCCGTCGCTACGGACTGCGCGTCCCGGACGAACTGCTTCTGGTCTGCTGCAGCGAGTCCACCGTGTACGCCAACACCGAACCGCCCGTCACCACGCTCTCCCTCAAACCGCGCCGCATCGGCACGGCGGTGGTCCAACTCCTCATCGACGCCATCGAGGGGGTGGCATCGGACCAACCAGTCGAGCAGGTGATACCGACCGAACTGATCGTGCGTACCTCGTCCCAGCGACGTCCGCCGCGCACGACGGTCAGTCCGCCGCGGTCGCCCGAGGAGAAGTAGGGCGAGGGCGGCCGAGGAGGGGTAAGCGCGTTCCGTGGGGCGGGGCAAGGGCGGTCACCCAGCGGTCGAAGCCCTGCCCAATCGGGGCGAAAGCCGCGATGAACTGGAGTCTTGCTCCGATTCACCACCCCTGGGTCATCACACGGCGCGATCCACATTCCTATGATGGGCGCACGACACCGCGGGCCGCTGCGACCAGGCAGTCCGAAGCGGTGCAGATGCGGCGCGATGGTGGAGGGGTCTGATGACTCAGGGGGCCGGTCAGGGACCCGAGGTGGAGCGTACGGCGACGCTGCGCGACTTCCGGGTACCCGCGTACGTCCACGAGACCGGGCCGTACCCCCATGGCATGCCCACCGGCGAGGCCGTCAGGCCCGTCGAGGAGCCGGTGGACCACCCGGAGGGGTACACGCCCACCCAGCGGGACCTGCCCGTCATCAAACGGGGCGACACGCCTCAGGCGGCCGTCGATCCCGCGCCCGTCCCGGCCCCGCAGCCGACGGCCGGCCCCGGGCCCCTGTACGTCGTCGGAGATGTGCACGGCTATCTCGAAGAGCTGACGGCCGCCCTCCAGGAGCAGGGGCTCATCGACACCGCGGGCCAGTGGTGCGCGGGCACCGCCCGGCTGTGGTTCCTCGGCGACTTCACCGACCGCGGCCCGGACGGCATCGGCGTCATCGATCTCGTGATGCGGCTGTCCGCGGAGGCCGCCGCGGCCGGCGGCTACTGCAAGGCGCTCATGGGCAACCACGAGCTGCTGCTGCTCGGCGCCAAGCGGTTCGGCGACACGCCCGTCAACTCCGGTGCGGGCACCGCCACCTTCCAGGCGGCCTGGCTGCTCAACGGCGGCCAGAAGACCGACATGGACCGCCTCCAGGACCACCATCTCCAGTGGATGGCCCGCCTCGACGCCATGGAGGAGGTCGACGGCCATCTGCTCGTCCACTCCGACACCACCGCCTACCTCGACTACGGCGACTCGATCGAGGCGGTCAACGACACCGTCCGCGAGACGATCACGCGCAACGACGCGGACGAGGTGTGGGATCTGTTCCGCAAGTTCACCAAGCGCTTCTCCTTCCGCGATGAGGGCGGCGCCGACCACGTACGCTCCCTGCTCGATACGTACGGCGGCACTCGGATCGTTCACGGTCACAGCCCCATTCCGTACTTGCTGGGCGAGGTCGGCTCCGAAGACGGCGAGGACACGGCCGGTCCCGTGGTGGAAGGACCACATCTCTACGCCGACGGGCTCGCCATCGCGATGGACGGCGGAGTGACCATGGCCGGAAAACTGCTGGTCCAGCAACTTCCACTGGATATCTGAGCGTTCACGGGGCAGGCGTCCCCCCGTGGCGGACCGACCGGCGACAACGCTGGCCAGAGGGCATTTTCGGTAAACCCCCTGTCACCGCGTGCCGTCATCGCTCTACCATCGGCTTATCCGTAGCAGGCTCCCCTCCGTTTCTGCCCGACGGCTCGTCAGCGTGCGAGCCACAAGCCCTACGGAGCATCGGGGGATGCACATGAACAGCGTTCCGCAGCACCTGCTGAGCGAGGACCGCCAGGAATACGAGCGGATCCTCGATGAGGCGCTGCGCTCCGCACCACAACGCCCGGAACTGGCCGCTGTCGGACAGCGGCTCAACACCGAACAGCTGCGCACCATGGCGCTCAACGCCACCGCACTCATCACGGCGGCCGCGGCGACCGAGTACCAGCACTACGTCAAGGTCCGCGAGGAACTGCGCCGGCCGGCGCCGTCCACCCCGTCGTCCACGCGCGAAACCGGCTCCGCGGAGCCGGGCACGAGCGCGATGGGGCTCGCCGCCACCATGGGTGAGGTCGCCGAGACCGCCGGCGCGGGCGCCATCGCCGTCGTCGCGGTCCTGGCACCCGTCCTCGCCGGAACCGCCGCGGCGATCTTCCTGCTCGTGGGCTACATCCTCAAGATGCTCGACCCCGAGCCGGCCTTCGCCCAGACCATGCTCACCACCGGATGGGTGTTCGGGGCCGTGACCGCGGCCGCGATCCTCGTCGCCGCCGTCGGACTGCTTATCACCGCCCTGCGCAACCGGCCCTCGCTCGAAGCCGGCCCGTACGGCGAGATGAGCGCGGAGGTGACCCAGGCCAGGGAAGCCTGGCACGAGGCACTGCTGGAGCGCGGCCTCCTGCCGTTCCTGCGGGAGGCACTCGCCGATCCCGGCAGCGCCGCACTGCACCGTGCGACACCGCCGGCGTCGACCAGTCGTATGCCGCACCTCGGCTACGACCGCCCGGGATTCAGCAGCCCGGACGACGGCGGCCGCGGCTCGCGCCCCAGGTTCACGAGCCCGGACTACAGCAGCCCGGAGTTCGGGGGGCCGGACCACAAGCCGGAGTAACCCCTCGGCTTGCGCCCCCACCCAGGGGAGCGCAAGCCGAAGACCCGGCCTTGGGCCGTCCGTTGGGTCCGTTGCGTCCGTTGCGTCCGTTGCGTCCGTTGCCAGGACGCTCAGGACATCGGAGTCCGTCACCGGCGATCAGCCCAACGATCAGCCCGATGCCGATCCAGTCCGTCGGCGATCAGTCCGCCGGCGATCAGGTCATCGCCGTCAGTCCGCGATCGGCAGATACACCCGGTTCCCGCTCTGGGCGAACTCCTTCGACTTCTGGAGCATCCCCTCAGCGACCTCCTCAGCCGTCGCCCCGGCAGCCGCTGTACCGCCGAACTGCTTTGTGATGCTTTGGCTAATCTTCATCGAGCAGAACTTCGGCCCGCACATCGAGCAGAAGTGAGCCGTCTTGGCGGGTTCGGCCGGCAGCGTCTCGTCGTGGAACTCCCGTGCCGTGTCCGGGTCGAGGGCAAGGTTGAACTGGTCCTCCCACCGGAACTCGAAGCGGGCGTCGGACAGTGCGTCGTCCCACTCCTGTGCACCTGGGTGCCCCTTGGCGAGGTCGGCCGCGTGGGCGGCGATCTTGTAGGTGATAACGCCGGTCTTGACGTCGTCACGGTTGGGCAGGCCCAGGTGCTCCTTGGGCGTGACATAGCAGAGCATGGCCGTGCCCCACCAGGCGATCATCGCGGCACCGATGCCGGAGGTGATGTGGTCGTACGCCGGAGCGACGTCCGTCGTCAGCGGCCCGAGCGTATAGAACGGAGCTTCATCACAGATCTCCTGCTGAAGGTCGATGTTCTCCTTGATCTTGTGCATCGGGACGTGGCCCGGGCCTTCGATCATCGTCTGTACGTGGAAACGCTTCGCGATCCGGTTGAGTTCCCCGAGCGTGCGCAACTCCGCGAACTGCGCCTCGTCATTGGCGTCCGCGATCGATCCGGGCCTGAGGCCGTCGCCGAGCGAGTACGTGACGTCGTAGGCGGCGAGGACCTCGCAGAGCTCCTCGAAGTTCTCGTACAGGAAGCTCTCCTTGTGGTGCGCGAGGCACCAGGCGGCCATGATCGAGCCGCCGCGGGAGACGATGCCGGTCTTGCGGTTGGCCGTCAGCGGTACGTACGGCAGGCGCACGCCCGCGTGGACCGTCATGTAGTCCACGCCCTGTTCGGCCTGCTCGATGACCGTGTCCTTGTAGATCTCCCAGGTCAGCTCCTCGGCCCTGCCGTCGACCTTCTCCAGGGCCTGGTAGAGCGGGACCGTACCGATGGGAACGGGGGAGTTGCGCAGCACCCACTCGCGGGTGGTGTGGATGTTGCGGCCGGTGGACAGGTCCATGACCGTGTCGGCGCCCCAACGGGTCGCCCAGGTCATCTTCTCCACCTCCTCCTCGATCGAGGAGGTGACCGCCGAGTTGCCGATGTTGGCGTTGACCTTCACCAGGAACCGCTTGCCGATGATCATCGGCTCGATCTCCGGGTGGTTGACGTTGGCGGGCAGCACCGCGCGCCCCGCTGCGATTTCCTCGCGTACGACCTCCGGGTCGACGTTCTCCCGGACGGCCACGAACTCCATCTCGGGCGTGATCTCCCCGCGACGTGCGTACGCGAGTTGGGTGACGGCCTTCCCGTCGTGGCTGCGACGCGGCTGCCGGGGCCGTCCCGGGAACACCGCGTCGAGGTTCCTGAGTCCCCCGCGCGGCGAGGTGTGCTTGATCCCGTCGTCCTCGGGGCGGACCGGACGGCCCGCGTACTCCACGGTGTCGCCGCGGGCGACGATCCAGTTCTCCCGCACCGGCGGCAAGCCCCTGCGGACATCGGTTTCGACGAGTGAATCGGTATACGGGCCTGACGTGTCGTACAGCGTGACCGACTGCCCGTTGGTGAGGTGCACCTGACGGACCGGCACGCGCAGATCGGGGCGTGAGCCCTCGACGTACGCCTTGTGCCAGCCGATGGACTTCCCGGTCTCCCCGTCGCTTTCGCTGGAAAGCGGGGTGGAGACAGGCGTGCGTGCGTCCTCGTTGGTCATGAGACCTACTCCCTACGCCGGCATTACCCGGTAACAGGTTCGGCGGTCGACGCAGCGGCTTCCGTCTGCCAACGCTTCGTGTGAAACATCACTCGCTTCAAGCGATGTTTCATGTGAAACATGGCTGGGACGGAGGTCAGCGCCCTCTCAGCCCGGTGCTCCGAGCTCCCGCGTGTACAAAGGTGGCTCCACGCTAGCGGCAATTCGGGCGCGGTGAACAGAGGGCCCCTGTCGTTCTTGCGATGATCGGTCGGTGACCACGACACCTCAGCCCCCGTACCCGCCGCCCGAGCCACCCCGCGGGCCCGGCTCCGGAAACGGCATGAGCCACGGCCGCGGAGACGGCCTTGGCGGCAGCCATGGAGGTGGCACAGGTCCTGGTGGTGAGCACGGCCACGGGCCTGGAGCGGGAGCCGGTGGCGGTGGCAGGGGCGGTGGCGGGCACGGTGACGGACACGGTCACGGTCCCGATGACGGACACGGACCTGGTGGCGGACACGGTCCCGGTTCCAGTGGCGGCCATTCGCACAGTCACAGTCATGGGCCGGCGGCCCCCGTCTCCCGGCACTTGCGCAAGGTCATCGCGGCCATCCTCATCCCGTTCGCCGCCGCGGTGGTGGTCGGGCTCGCGGTGCTGTGGCCCGGTGGTGCCCCGGGGCACGAACGCACGGGTGTCGGCTTCGACCGGCAGACCCAGCAGGCCACGGTCACCAAGGTCACGAGCGTGAGCTGCAAGTCGGTGAACGCCTCGGGAGAGACCCCGACCGGTGACACCTCCACCGCCGAGGGCTCGTCCGCGCAGCAGCAGGCGGACGGCACCTGCAAGCGGGCGACGATCCGGGTCGACACCGGCAAGGACAAGGGCCGTACGTTCACCGAGATCGTGCAGCCGGACCAGTCACGGCAGTTGCACGAGGGCGAGAAGGTCGTGGTCGCCTACGAGCCCTCCGCGCCTAAGGACCTGCAGTACTCGGTCACCGATGTGAACCGCCGACTGCCGATGGCGCTGCTCGCCGGCATCTTCGCGCTCGCCGTCGTGGTGGTGGGCCGACTGCGCGGCGTCATGGCGTTGGTCGCACTGGCCATCAGCTTCATGATCCTCAACTTCTTCATCCTGCCCGCGATCCTTCAGGGCTCGAACCCGCTGGTCGTGGCCGTGGTCGGGGCGAGCGCCATCATGCTGATCGCCCTGTACCTGTGTCATGGCCTCTCGGCCCGGACCTCCGTGGCGGTGCTCGGCACACTCATCTCGCTGGTGCTGATCGGTGTCCTCGGCTCGCAGTTCATCGGCTGGGCCGCGCTGACCGGGAACACGGACGACAACACCGGTCTGATCCACGGCCTGTATCCGTCGATCGACATGAGCGGTCTGCTGCTCGCCGGCGTCATCATCGGTTCGCTCGGTGTCCTGGACGATGTGACGGTCACACAGACGTCGGCGGTCTGGGAACTGCACGAGGCGAACCCGACGATGGGCTGGCGCGGGCTGTACCGCGCGGGTATCCGGATCGGCCGCGACCACATCGCGTCCGTCGTCAACACGCTCGTCCTCGCCTACGCGGGCGCCGCGCTGCCGCTGCTGTTGCTCTTCTCGATCGCCCAGAGCAGCGTGGGGACGGTCGCCAACAGCGAGTTGGTCGCGGAGGAGATCGTGCGCACGCTGGTGGGCTCGATCGGCCTGGTCGCCTCGGTGCCGGTCACCACGGCCCTCGCGGCCCTGGTGGTCGCGTCCGACCGGCCTGGGACGGAGACGGTGACACCCGCGGGGGCGACGGGAACGGAAGCAGCGGGGACCGGTGCCCGACCGGCTCCGGCGCGCGGCGGGAAGGGGCGGCGCCGCAGGCACTGAGGCGGGGAGGCCCGGTTGGCAGTCCGCAGGCACTGAGGCGAGAGACCCGGCTGACAGTCCGCAGGCACTGAGGCGGGGAGGCCCGGTCTGCGGCCCGCCGGCCGGCGCGCCGGTTCGCCCGGCCGATCGGCTGGCACGCCGGCCCACCCGACCAGTGGGCCCGCCCGACCGGGTTGATCCACCAACCCGGGCAGAAGCGTTACTGCCCACTTCCACGACCGTGACCAAGCGTTTCGCCGACCTCATTGCCGTAACGCTTCAGCCGGCGCTCTGCTCCTCCGCCAGGATGCGGTCCAGAGCCTCGTCGAGGTGGGCGTCGAAGTCGGCGAGAGCACCCTCCTGGCCCAGCGGCACCAGCTTGTCGGTGCGGTCGAGGAAGGCGACGAGCGGCGCCGTGGACGAACGGAACAGCGCCTGGTCGCTGCCGACCTGAAGCCGGATCAGCACATCTCCCAGCGAGTCGGGATCGGCGGGGGCGACCCGCACATCGCCCTCACCGCACGGCTGTCCCACTCCGTCGATCAGCAGTTCGCGGCCGAAAGCCCAGGTCACAGGGGCGTCACCCGGCAAGTGGAAGGTCAACCGAACGGCATAGGGATCGCAACTCTCGTAGCGCAGTTCCACCGGGATGCGGAAGGAGAGCTCTTCGGACACGAGAAAGCTCATCATGACCTCTGCCTGTACGGACTCGCGCATCGCCTACCCCGTCGTGTGATGTCGACTGGCTGGGAAGGTTCCCTCTGACACTGTGGCATCTTGCTGAACGTGTACGCCGGATCACAAGGAGTGAGTTTTCAGATACTGATAGAGATCGCGAGCGACCCCAGGAGCCGCCCCATGACACTCTGCAGCTCCCGCGTCGCCGCAGGCAGCCGGTCGGCCTGATGAGCAGGCAGAGAAATGGCCATGGTCGCGGCCGTGGTGCCCACCGTGATCGGGATCGCCGCACACACCGTCCCCAGCGCGTACTCCTGACGCTCCGTAACCGGGTCCGCCCTCCGCATCCGTTCGAGGCGCCGTAGCAGGGTGTGGCTGTCGCGCACCGTGTAGGGGGTGATGGACCGCACGGGGTGGCGGTCGAGATGGTCACGCCGGGCGTTCTCGTCCAACTGGGCCAGCAGGCACTGCCCGATGGCGTGCGCGTGCGCCGTCTCGCGGAAGTCGGCCCACTCCTCGACCGCCGGGTTGCCCGGGGTGTCGGAGACGCACATGACCTCGATCTCGCCGTCGCGGTACATCGCGTAGTACACCGGCACGCCGATGGCGTCGCGCCAGTGTGCGAGCGTGTCGACGACGGTGCTGCGACGTTTCTCCTGAGCTCCGCTGCTGCTCAGCCGCACGGCCGCCTCACCGAGAAAGAACAGTCCTTTGTCGCGGCGCAGATAGCCCTCGTGCACGAGGGTGCGCAGCAGGTGGTAGGCGGTGGGGAGCGCCAGGCCCGTCTCGCGGGCCAGCTGTTTGGCGGGCGCTCCGTGCTCATGGTCGGCGACGGATTCCAGCAGGCGCATCGCGCGCTGCACCGATCCGATGAGGGTCGTGGACTGCGGCTGCCCGGAGGCTTGCGTCGCCTGCCGCTGTACGGGAGGAGTCCTCGAGTGGGGCCGCGCCGACGGTGCGGGCTGCTCGGGGGGCCGGATGGAGGCTCCCGAAATGGGGACGGCGGCCGGGGCGGCAGCGGAGGGTGGGTGGGATTCTGCGGAGGCGGTGTCAACCGTGGCCAAGGGTCACTCCCGAAGCGCGAGGGGGCACCCGTGCGGGGAGACACGGGAGGGGGGTGTACGCCGCTCGCGGGGGTCACCCCCCGCGTCGAGTTCCGGACTCTAACCGTCCGCCTCCGCTCGCAGACGATCTGTCCGGAAAACTTCCCTCACGTGAGGGAACCGGTGATTCCTGTTACTGACCGCCGGTTGCCCCGAGTTGACCGCTCACCGAGTGCCCCGGTCGCTCACCAGTCGCCGCGTGACGAGGAGCTCGACATGAACTTCCGTACGACGTAAATCAGTCCGCCGACCAGTGCCACGAAGATCAGCAGCTTGAACAGCAGTCCGATGACGATGCCGACGACCGTCGCTATCAGTCCGCCGAACAGGACCAGGGCGATGATCGGCACCGCGACCCACTTCACCCACCACGGCATTCCCGCGAAGATCTCTCCCATTGCCCTCGTCCTTACCTCTCCGCCGGCTGCTTGTGCCGGTCCTGTGCGGATCGCGGCCCTGTTGCCGGGTCCTGTTGCGGACCACAGTGCTGATGCCGGGGCCCATTGATGTCCTGCACTCGATGCTAGGGCCGGGAGGGGGCCCGGCGGGGGCCTCGCATCCCTTGTCCGCCCCTGACTGATCCCCTAGGGAACCCCGAGGTCACAGGTCAGCTCTCGGGCGGAGAGAACACCACGAGCACCCGCAGATCCTCGCTGATGTGGTGGAACTTGTGGGCGACCCCGGCCGGTACGTACACCACACTGCCGCGCGCCACCTGGGTGGTCTCCAGGCCGACGGTGATCGCCGCGCGGCCGCTCACGACGAAGTACACCTCGTCCTGGTTGTGCGGCTGCTGCCGGTCGTGCTCACCGGCGTCGAGTGCGTACAGGCCGACCGACATGTTCCGTTCCCGCAGAAACTGCAGGTAGGCGCCATCGTTGGCGGCGCGTTCCGCCTCCAGCTCGTCCAACCGGAATGCCTTCATCGACTTAGTCCGCCCCTGCCCGTGCTCATAACCGATCTCGTCTGCCACGATCAGACACATGAAGAATTTCGTAGTCAAGACGATCGCCAACGCGGGCGCCCTGGCGGTCGCCGTATGGCTGCTCGACAAGATCACCCTGACCGGCGACAGCACCGGCAAGAAGGTCTGGACGCTGATACTCGTCGCCCTGGTCTTCGGCCTGGTGAACTTCCTGGTCAAGCCCATCGTGAAGGTCCTCACCTTCCCGCTGTTCATCCTGACGCTCGGCCTGATCACCCTGGTGGTCAACGCCCTGATGCTGCTGCTCACCTCGTGGCTGGCCGACAAGCTCGACCTGAGCTTCCACGTCGAGGGCTTCTGGACCGCTGTCCTGGGCGGTCTGATCATCTCGATCGTGTCCTGGGCGCTCCACGTCGTCCTGCCGGACGAGGACTGAGCCCGATGGCCTATCGCGTCTGCTTCGTCTGCACCGGCAACATCTGCCGCTCCCCGATGGCCGAGTCCGTCTTCCGGACACGAATACAGGAGGCCGGGCTCGACGGCCTGGTGGTGGTCGACAGCGCCGGCACGGGCGGCTGGCACGAGGGCGACGGCGCAGACCCGCGCACCATCACCGTCCTGGAGAACAACGGCTACGCCGGCGAGCACACCGCCCGGCAGTTCCAGGCCTCCTGGTTCTCCCGCCTCGACCTCGTCATCGCTCTCGACTCCGGCCACCTCAAGGCCCTGCGCCGCCTCGCGCCCACCGAGCAGGAGGCGGAGAAGGTGCGGCTGCTGCGTTCCTACGACCCTTCGGTCGGCGCCGACGACCTCGACGTACCGGACCCTTACTACGGGGGCATGGACGGCTTCGAGGAGTGCCTCGAGATGGTGGAGGCGGCGAGCTCGGGTCTGCTCGCCACGGTGCGCGAGCACGTGGAGGGACGGGCGGCATGAGCGGTACGAGTGGGCGGGGACTGCCTGCCGACAGCGGCGACGGTACGCGCGCCGTACGGGCCGGGCTGCCCGAGCCGGTCAAGCACGAGCCGGCTCTGCCCGGTCCGGTGTTCGCCGCCCACTACCATCTGCCCGGCGAGGTCACGGGTCCGTACGGCTACGGCCGCGACGACAACCCGACCTGGACTCTGCTGGAGCGCGCCATCGGCGAGCTGGAGGCGCCCGGGCAGGACGGCGTGGAGACACTCGTGTTCGCCTCGGGCATGGCCGCCACCTCCTCGGTGCTCTTCTCGCAGCTGAGCGCCGGGGACGCCGTCGTCCTGCCCAGCGACGGCTACCAGGCGCTGCCCCTCGTACGCGCGCAGCTAGAGGCGTACGGCATCGAGGTACGCACAGCGCCCACCGCCGGCGACGCCCAGCTGGACGTCCTCGACGGCGCGAAGCTGCTGTGGATCGAGACGCCGTCCAACCCTGGGCTCGACGTGTGCGACATACGGCGGCTCGCCGAGGCGGCACACGCGCGTGGCGCCCTGGTCGCGGTCGACAACACGCTCGCGACACCACTCGGGCAGCGCCCGCTGGAGCTCGGCGCCGACTTCTCCGTGGCCAGCGGCACCAAGCAGTTGACCGGCCACGGCGACATCCTGCTGGGATACGTCACCGGTCTCGACGCCAAGACCATGGCTGCCGTACGCCGCTGGCGCAAGATCGTCGGGGCCATCTCGGGGCCCATGGAGGCTTGGCTCGCCCACCGGTCGATCGCCACGCTCCACATGCGTGTCGATCGGCAGAACGCGAATGCGCTCAAGGTGGCAGAGGCGCTGCGCGACTGGCCCGAGGAAATTGGGGTGCGCTATCCAGGGCTCCCGGGCGATCCCTCGTACAAGATCGCCTCGCAGCAGATGCGGCACTCCGGGTGTGTGGTCTCCTTCACGCTGCCCACGCGCACGCGTGCCGACCGTTTCCTCGACGCGCTGCGGCTCGTGGACAACGCGACCAGTTTCGGCGGGGTGCGGTCCACGGCCGAACGGCGCGGGCGCTGGGGCGGTGACGCCGTGCCGGAGGGCTTCATTCGCTTCTCGGTCGGTGCCGAGGACCCCGATGACCTGGTGGCGGATGTGCTGCGCGCGCTGGAGGAGTCGGCGCACTGATCTCTTCGCGCCGGTGCCGGGCGGTGTCCGGCTACGTACGACGGACGGTCCGAGCCTCCCCCCTCGTGGCTCGGACCGTCCCGGTTCTCGCGCGCTAAGAACCGCGCGAACAAGGCTAGTTGACTCTGTGTCAGTGTCCAATCACAGTAGCGACAGGGCCCTATCGACATATTTATAGTTGGGCCCTGCCTCGGGGCCGGGAGAAGGGCAGGGATGGGGAGGCGTTGCCATGGATCTGGCCTTGCTGCGCACCTTTGTGACGGTGCACCGGGCCGGTTCCTTCACCCGGGCCGCTGCGCTGCTCGGCCTGTCGCAGCCTGCCGTCACCTCGCAGATCCGCACCCTGGAGCGCCAGTTGGGGCGCCCTCTGTTCCTGCGACAAGCCCGCGGAGTGACCCCTACGACCATCGGCGACGAGCTCGCCCACAAGGCGGCGCCGCATCTCGACGCTCTGGTGGAGATCGCCGAGACCGGGCTCGACGACGAGTCGTCCCTGCGGACGCTGCACCTCGTCGGCCCTCCGGAGTTCACCGCCGAGCGGGCGTTACCGGCACTCACGGAGCTGACCGGCGAGGACGGCCAGGGCTTCGCGCTGCGCGCCTCCTTCGGGAACGCCGAGGAGGCCCTGGAAGGGCTGGCAGCCGGGCATCATGATCTGGCCATCTCGACGGCCCGTCCGCGCGGCGCCCTGCTCACGGCGACTCCGCTCTGCGACGAGGAGCACGTCCTGGTCGCCGCCCCGCGCTGGGCCGAGCTGCTCGGCTCCGGGAAACCGCGCCGCAAGGGGGCTCACGCGCTGGAGAGCTTGCCCCTGGTCAGAGGGCCGAGGGCGCAGGAGAGCGTTTCCGCGGACGAGGGGGCACCCGTGCTCGAGAGCGTTCCCGCGGACGAGGGAATACCCGCGCTCGAGAACGTCCCTGTGATCGAGGTGCACGAGTCGTTGCCGTTCGTCTCCCGCTACTGGGCTTCCGTCTTCGACTCCCGCCCGGCCGCCCCGGGCACCGTCATCGTTCCCGATCTGCGCGCGGTCCTGGCATGCGCGGCCGCGGGTGCCGGGCTGGCGGTGCTGCCCCGCTATCTGTGCGCATCCGCACTACAGCGTGGTGACGTCGTCCCACTGCACGATCCCGCGGTCCCACCCCTGCGGACGTATTTCCTGGTGGTCCGCACCGGCACCCTGGCGATGCCGCACATCGCACGGGCTCACGAGTGGCTGCTGCGGGCGGCCGACGACTGGTGCTGAGCTGGGCTTTTACCGGCAACGGGCACGGCGCCTCGGTTGCCACGCAGGCGTTGAATCGCGAGCATCACGCCCCGAGCTCGACCGGTGACGTTTCGCGATGTTTCACGTGGAACCAGCGGGGCCACATTTCTCCCATGACCGTCCGACCCGTGGTCAAGCGCACCGCCCGTGCCGTTCTGCTGGACGGTGACGACCTGATCCTGATCAAGCGCACCAAGCCCGGCATGGATCCCTACTGGCTCACTCCCGGCGGCGGTGTCGAGCCCGAGGACACGACCGTCGTCGACGCCCTGCACCGCGAGGTGTACGAGGAACTCGGCGCCAAGATCACCGATGTGGTGCCGTGCTTCGTCGACACCGTCGAGCACATCGGCGACGACGGCGGCGCGACCGGCGTGAAAGTGCAGCACTTCTTCGTCTGCCACCTGGAGTCCATGAATCCGTCCCTGCGGCACGGACCCGAGGTGGATGAACCCATCGGCGAGTACGAGATCGTTCGGGTGCCCTTCACTCGCGTCGGAATCGCCTCCGTCCATCTCGTACCGCTGTCGCTGCGGCACTATCTGGACGGCAACATCGAGGGCGTACGCGCCATGCATGCCCCCGATCTGGGCTGATCCCCGGCGCCGGGTCACTGTCCGGCGGCGGCGAGTTCCTCTACCGAGTCATGGCGTATGCGCTCGGACGGGATTCCGATGTCCCTGAGTGTGTCCACACCGCTGCGGATCATTCCAGGCGGGCCCGAGAGGTAGGCGTCGTACTCGTGCCACGGCCCGTATGCGCGTATGGCGTCAGGGAGTTGGAGGTGCGCCTGCTGGTCGACGACCGCGCGGACCGAGAGCCAGGGGTGGGACTGCTGGAGTCTGAGCATCGTGTCGATGTCGTACAGGTCGTGGTCGGTGCGTGCGCCGTAGAACACCTCGACAGGCCGCCGCTCGCCGTGCTCGGCGACATCCTCGACCAGCGCCTTGATAGGGGCTATGCCGGTGCCTCCGCCCAAGCAGAGCAGTCCGCTGTCGGTGGTGTGGTCCACCGTCATCGAACCGGCCGGCGGGCCGAGCCGGATGATGTCGCCGGGCCGGGCGCGGTGCGTCAGGGCGTTTGAGACCCAGCCCGCGGGGACGGCCTTCACGTGAAACGACAGCAGGCCGTCGGAGCGGGGCGCCGAGGCGAAGGAGTAGTGCCGCCAGATCCGCGGCCACCAGGGCGTCTCCAGGCTCGCGTACTGCCCGGCGAGGAAGGGATAGGGCTGGTCGGGGCGGACGGTGACGACCGCGACGTCCGGGGTTCTGAGGTCGTGCGACACCACCTCCGCGTACCACCAGGCCGGGGCCCTCAGCTCGTCCGCGGCCGCCGCGTCGATCATCACCTGCGAGATCGTCGTGTACGCCCGGACCCATGCAGCCTCGGTCTCCGCGGTCCAGATGCCGGAGGCGTACTTGTTCAGGGCACCGATGAGGCACTCGCCGACGGCCGGGTAGTGCTCGGCCCGGGTGCCGTACTTGCGATGGCCGCGGCCGAGGTTCTGTAGGTAGGCGACGAGCACTTCGGTGTTGTCGATGTGCTCGGCCGCGGTGAGCAGGGCCTTGAGCAGCCGGTCCCGCTGGGTGTCCATCGCCGCCGGGAACAGTGACCGCAGGTCGGGGTGGCGCACGAAGAGCAGTGCGTAGAAGTACGAGGTGACCTTGTCGGCCACGGGGCCGATCTCGGCCATGGTCCGGCGGATGAGAACGGCGTCCGGGGAGGCAGCCGGCGAGGCGTCCGGGGGCGGGGCGGACCGCTGGGCGGGTACGCGCTGACCGGCCGGCGGGGCTTCGGTCGCCGCGGCTTCGGCCGGCTGGGTTACGGCTGACGGGGCTTCGACCGGCGGGGCTTGGGTGAGCTGCGCTGTGCCGGGAGCGGGGGGTGGTGTCGCGGGGGTCTGTATCGCGGGAGCCCGTCTCGGGGTCGTCTCTCCGCTTGCTGTCGTCGGCTGTATGTCGTCCGTTGCCTTGATGGGCCGCTGTTCGTCGGCGGTCGAGGTGGACGAGGCGGATTCCGCTATCGACGGGTTCGCGTCATTTATCGGCGGGTTCGCATCATGGCCGGTCGCGGTCCTGCCCACCGGACGTATCGCGGCCCGGCGACGCCCCTCGGTCGGCTCCTGTTCGCTGCCGGGAGTCGGCGGCGGCTGCTTGCGCGGCGTGAACCAGCCGCTCCCGCCGCCGGAAGTGCCGTTGTCGGCCGACGTGGTGGTCGGAGCGTCCATGGTGTGCCTCGCCTCGAACATCTTTCGGTCGGTCTGCGCACTTCCTCGGTCGGAAGATGCCTGCTTTCCCCCGCAGACGGCTTGTTTCCCCTGTTCGCTGCCGCAGCCAATGCGGCCACATTCAACCCGTGTTCCGGCTTCGTACGGACAAGTAAGGCGAGAGTGTGACATTGGCCGCAGTCCACTCACCGCAGCGTCCCACTCGGCATGGAGGCGCCGACCCCATAACCGGAAATGCGAGTCTTCGATCTCTCCGTCCCGTTAGGCTGCATTGCCTTGCTCTCGGTTCGCACACGGTGCACAGGATGTGCACCTCTCCTGAACACGAACCGGAGTCGACCATACCGGCCGACGCTCCGCACACAAGTCCCCCCTCCTCGGCCACGAATGGGATGGGGGACGAACCATCAATTCCTTCAATTACCGGGCGTGTCGCACCAATTCATAGGCTTCCCACAGATTCCCACCCATGTAGGAATGGGTCGATATCCCCGACAGATGGCGGTCCGCATTGACCGCGACAGAGATCGGCACCGCACTGAACAGGTCTTTGTCCGACAGCGAGTCGCCATAGGCGATGCAGTCGGCCCGGGTCACTCCGAACTCCTCACACAGCCGGTCGGCGATCCGGACCTTGGCCGCGGCACTGAGGACTCCAGCGGGGTCTACTGGCTCGGTGAAAGGCACCGCCGGAAAACGGGACCCGTACGCGGCATGCGCGCCCCAGCCGATGAGGCGCTCCACGAAGAAGGACGGGGAGAGCGACACGACGGCGCAGTAGTCACCCTCCCGTCTGATCTCCGCCCACACATCGCGGATACGGGCCAGCCACGGGGCGCCTTCGAAGGCCGCCGCCACATCAGCCTCCGTGAGTTCCGCCCACAACTCATACGCCCGTGCCGCGTACTCCGGTGGTCCGATCAGACCTGCCCCGATCGCCTGGTCCAGCGCCACCGCCTCGGCTTCCAGCCCGAGTTGCCGGGAGATCTCCACGGGCGCGGTCGTCCCGTGCAACAACGTGCCGTCGAGGTCGAAGAGATGAAGTCTCGCCATGCCCCTGAGGCTAATGGGATACGTTTCCGGCTCCTCGGCCGACCGCCGTCGGACAGGTCCCGTTCGCCGACGTTTCACGTGAAACACCCAGCGCCTCTTCTTACGCTGTGCGGTTGCCCATGACATGGCCAAAAGCTCGCACGTCCCCGCGGAAACGGGTGGACGCCGAGGGCCCGCGTCGGACAGCCTGACCTGCGTGCCGACTCCTTCCTCCACCGCTCTGCCCATCCGCCGCCTGACGCTTCGCGATCTCGCCGCCTGCGCCGACTTGTCGGAGGACCGGGGGTGGCCACGCGAGGAGCACAAGTGGGGCTTCCTCCTCACCGCCGGGAAGGGCTACGGCATCGACGACCCCGACGGCGGGCTCGTCGCCGCCTGCGTCGTCACCGAGTACGGCCTTCAGGACCGTCCCGACCTCGGGGCCATCGGGATGGTGCTGGTCGCCGAACGGCATGCCCGCCAGGGCATCGGACGCCGACTCATGCGACACATCGTCTCGGAGATGAACACCACACCCCTGACCTTGCACGCGACGCCGTACGGCCGCCCGCTCTACGAGGAACTCGGCTTCAAGGTCACCGGCCACGCCGAAATGCTGCGCGGACACTTCACGCCGGAGGAGACGAAGCCCGGGATCGCTACCCGCTCGGCCACCGCTGAGGACCTCACCACGATCCTCCAGCTCGACGAGGAGGCGTTCGGCGCAGATCGCACGCATCTCATCACCCGGCTGCCCGCCTTCGCCGACCAGTTGCGTGTCGCCGAGGAGAACGGCCGGATCATCGGATACGCGGCCGCCTGGCCCAATATGGACACCCACGTCGTGGGCCCGCTGATCGCCCGCGACACACCGACGGCCCAGGCACTGGTCGCTTCTCTCGCCGCCCACACCGACCGGCCGCTACGCACCGACATCGACGTGCGGCACGAAGAGCTTCTGGTGTGGGCGAAGGAGCACGGTCTGGCATCCGTCGACTTCAACGCGGTCATGACGTACGGCATCGGAGAACTCCCCGGCGACTGGAGCCGGCGGTTCGCTCCCCTGACGGTGGCCGCGGGCTGATGGGAGATCTTGAGATACGGTCCGCCACGTCGGACGACATCCCCGCCATCGTCGCAATGCTCGCCGACGACCCCCTGGGCTCCCAGCGGGAGTCACCGGACGACCTCACGCCGTACCTGGCGGCACTGGAGCGCCTCACGTCCGACCCCAACCAGCACCTGGTCGTCGCCATTCGTGAGGACCGTGTCGTCGGCACGCTCCAGCTCACGGTCATTCCGGGACTGTCCCGGCGCGGTTCCACCCGGTCGATCATCGAAGGCGTGCGTATCCACGCCGATGAGCGCGGCAGCGGCCTGGGGACACGGCTCATCGAGTGGGCGATCGACGAATCCCGCCGGCAGGACTGTCAGTTGGTCCAGCTGACATCCGACAACACCCGCACGGATGCCCACCGCTTCTATGAACGGCTCGGCTTCACGTCCTCACACGTGGGCTTCAAGCTCCAACTGTGAGTCGTGATGCCTCCGTGTGTGAGACCTGCGTGTTGTCAGACGGCGAAGGGTTCTGTTTCACGTGAAACAGAACCCTTGCCGGGCGGCGCGTCTAGCCGATGCCCCGCCACCCCTCGGAATCGACCCCGCCCGGCACGGAAGCACCCTCCTCGTACGGCTGACGCGTGAAAACGAACGACCCGAGGTCGAGATGGCTGACGGACCCGTCCGGGCGCCGTACGGCCTTCAGGAGCTCTCCGGCGTAGTAGCCCTCCAGACCGGTCCAAGTACCGTCGCCGTTCGCCCGGAACCGCGAGCGGCGGCCGTTGCCGGACAAGGGCTCCAGCGAGACGAGCCCATCGGCCGTCGCCCGCAGGGCGAATGCCTGCGTCCCCCAGTACCACTGGCCCGCCAACTCCAGGACAGGCGCCTCGACTTCGGACAAGGGCCGCCACGGATCGGGAATCCGCGGTTCGGCCTCGGCGACGATCCGTACGAGATCGGCGCCCACGGCCGACAGCTGCGGGCCGGAGGTGCAGTTGGCCAGAACCACCGCCGCGACATCGTCTGCCACGCTGATCGTGAGGTTCGCCAGAAAGCCCGGCAATGAGCCGGAGTGACCCACGAGCAGTCGGCCGTCCCGATGCTGGATCTGCAACCCAAGACCGTACGTGGCACCGTCCACGACATCCGCGGCCTCGGCCGGCGCCGCAGGTGTCCGCATCTCCCGCACGGTCCCCGCACTCAGCACCCGGTCGTCCCCCTTGGCCAGGAAGACCGCGAACCGCGCCAAATCTCCTGTAGTGGACCAGAGTTGGCCCGCCGGAGCCATCCGGCCGAGGTCCTCGATCGGCTCGGGCAGCATCACATCCGCCCAGGGATGCACCGCCCAGCCCCCCGCATGGGGCGCCCGCGGCCGCGTGCTCGTGCGGTCGAGGCCCAGAGGTTCGAGCACTTCACGCCGCAATACCTCCACCCACGGAGCCCCTCGCAGTTTCTCGACCAGTGCGCCCAGCAAGGTGTAGCCGGGGTTGGAGTAGTGGTGGCGGCGGCCGACCGGATGCCGGAAGGGCTTTTCGCCCAGCACGTCCGCGAGTTCGGGACGCAGGGACCCAGGGGTGCGCTCCCACCACGGCGCGGGTGACTCGGCCGCCAACCCGCTTGTGTGCGCGAGCAGTTCAGCGATGGTGGCCTCCCCCGCGCCGGTGCCCGGGACGTGCTTCTCCAGCGGGTCGCCCAGGTCGAGCACGCCCTCGTCACGCAACCGCAGTACGAGAACGGCGGTGAAGGTCTTGGTGATCGAGCCGATCCGGAACTGCACGTTCTCGTCCGGCCCGTGCCCCTCCACCGAGGTCCGCGCACCGTGCCACACGGCACGGCCCTCCCGTACGACCGCGGCGACCAGCGACGGCGCACGCCCTTCGGCCTGGGCCACGGCGATCCGGTGCAGCAATGCCCGCCGCGTGCCGGGGAGCAACTCTTCCTGAGGTGTCGTCATGGCCCCAGTCGACCCCGTCGGACGCTCGGGAGTCGAGCGCATTGGCCCACGGGTCGTGTGGGGTCTCGCCGCCGATGACATGTCGATCTTCTGTGACCTGCTGGTTCTCTGTTGTCTCACCGCGATGTCACCCAAGATCAGTCTCAGATCGATGCCATTTCCTCGGCGGAACGATGAGTCTGCGGCTGAGCCACCGAGCACGAGGACTACATGTGGGCTCAGATCGCGCACCGATGAGTTTCCCGCGCCGCGCCGGTCCGTACGCGTGAGACCGACTCAGGGAAGGCTGGCGGCATGCGGAAACTGATCTACGGCATGAACGTGACCCTGGACGGCTACATCGCCGCGCCCGGCGACGACATCGGCTGGAGCGTGCCGAGCGACGAGCTGTTCCAGTTTTGGTCCGACCAGTTGCAGGCGACCGAACTGTCGCTGTACGGGCGCAAGCTGTGGCAGACGATGAGCTCCTACTGGCCGACCGGTGACCAGCAGCCCAACACCACCCCGGCGGAGATCGAGTTCGCGCGCCGCTGGCGGGACATGTCGAAGGTGGTGTTCTCCTCGACGATCGACAAGGTCGACTGGAACACCCGCCTGGTCACCGGCGGCGCGGTCGCCGAGATCACCCGGCTCAAGGCCGAGGACGGCGGCCCGATGGACATCGGCGGCGCGACGCTCGCCGGGGCGGCCATGCGGGCCGGGCTGATTGACGAGTACGTGCTGGCCACCGCGCCGGTCCTGGTGGGCGGCGGCACGCCGTTCTTCACCGCGCTGGACAACTGGGTGAACCTGAATCTGGTGGAGACGCGGACGTTTCCCGGCGGCGTGGTCCTGACCAGGTACGAGACGAGGCGCTAAGCAGCAGCACTTCGGTGGCGATACTTCTCCGCGGTCTCGTGTTCGCCTTGCTGGGCTGACCCCGTCCGAGGCGAGGCAGGAGCGGGATGCTCGGCCCGCTGTCGCGGCGGAGCGGGAGCCGGGGTCCAGTTGTGGAGCCAGGACCGGGCGTACCGGTGCCTCGTCAAACAACAGTGATCACATAGTCGGGTTCTCGGATGGGTGCGTTGTTCCGAACCCGGGACCGGTCCCGGTCACGCCGTAGATGCTTGGGCAGCGTGAAGCAGCGCGGGAGACGGCGGCGGGCGGCGGGCGCTGCTGAGCGCGGTCCGGCCCGGCGCGGGACGTTCGTGGTTCGGTGGCGGCTGCGGATCGGTGGTCTCCTCAGCGGCGTGTTGTTGATCGCTAGCCTGGGCTGGCTGGGGTTCCTCGTGCCGACCAGCCCATGGTGGATCACCGAGGTGTTCCGGCCCGTGGACGACCTTGGCTCGTTTCTGGGGGCGCTGTTCGCCGCGGTCTTGTGGTTGGGCCTGCCCGGGATGGTCGCGGTGCTCGCCGGGATCCGCCCGGGCAACGCCGCGCTACGCCGACGCGTGCTAGCCATGGACGGCGAGGGCGTGTGGATCTACGAGTCGGCGAAATGGTGGTCCGCCCCGCGCCTGGTGCCATGGCGCGCCGCCAACCCCGTTCGCGTGTATTCCCTTGATCACACCGACATCGATCCTGCCGACACCGGGCCGGGACCAACGTTGGTGCCGTGGGACTTCCTGCAGTTTGGCGATCCCCCGCAGGCCACCATCCACCTGCTGTGGTTGACCGCGACCGCCGAGGACATCGTCGCGCAGGCCCGGCGCCGTCGACCGGATCTCACCGTCCTCGACCAGCGCACGCCCCGGTTATCGGGTCTTGGCGGTTGGGTACTACGTCGGCGTCGCCGGACCCGCTCCCGGATGATCACGCTCCGGCGTCAGCGGAGCAGATAGCCAGCGCCGCGCATGGTGTGGAGCACGGATGGTGGGCCGAGTTTTGCGGCTTAGCCCGGCGATTAGCACGTTGAGCACCTTCGACTCGGGCGGCACCAGCTCGTCCCAGGCCCGCGCGATCAGCTCGGCGCCGCGGACCGGCCAGCCCGCCATGGGGCGGCCGACCAGAGCGACATCACTGCCACGGATTCCCAAGACCGGTCCTCAACTCCGCCGCCGTGCCCACGGAAGCTAACCGTCGCTTCCATACTCACGCCCGGCCCGGAACTGGAATGATGTGCCAAGAGGGATGGTCAGGCAGACGCCCGGTTCGAGCACGACGGTCTGCTCATGGCCGTCCAAACTTCGCCACATGTCTCCGTCACCGGAGACGACGTACCAGATCTCCTGAACGCTGACGTTGAGAATCGGGCACTCAGGGCTGCAGAGTGTCTCGGGCGTTCTCGGACATCCATTGGTTCCTGCACAGCTGAAGAAGCAGTCGGCGAACTTCAGGGCGCTGTTCCATGCCCAGCTGGTGCAGCCGTGGCCGAGGCACTTTTCCGGGAAGTAGGGGTTCTCCCGCCCGAGCAACTGCAGCACCTTCTGCTATCGCTCAAGCGTTCTGGACTCCTTCGAGAGGTCCCCGCCAGCGGCCGTGATCCGCTGCCGTTCGTCCAGTTGCACTCCTGTCCGGGCTTCGGCGCCTTCGACGTGCGCGAGGTCGTCTCTTGAGGCCGTGAGGATGAACTCGTTGCCGCATGCCTCGATGAAGGCTCCGGACGCGAGCACGGAGGATGTCGCGTAGGAGCGGTGGTCCGACCTGGTACCTATGGGCGCGGTGTCTTCCTCACCGGAGCTTGGTGCCAGGGTTTCCAGTTCGCCGCACGTCCGGGAGAGAGAGCTCGTGGCGCGGGCGTGGTCCAAGGAAAAGTAGTGCCAGACCCAGATCGGTACGCCGTTGTCCACGAGGCCAAGCGTAGACACGGCGCGTCCGGATGCCGCCGTTCAGCAGGTGCCGCAGTGAGAATCCGACACCACGAATGAAAACGAGTGAGAATCCGACAGCTTTAGTGCGACAGGACACCTGCGAATCTCAGCTCGATGTCGGATCCGACATCGATCCGACATCGGCCGTGAGATTCCGACACGGGAGCTGAGATCCCACAAATCGGTAGCTCAGGTCTGTGCCATGTCCACGAACCGCGAGTAGTGGCCCTGGAAGGCGACGGTGATCGTCGCCGTCGGGCCGTTACGGTGCTTGGCCACGATCAGGTCGGCCTCGCCCGCGCGGGGTGATTCCTTCTCGTAGGCGTCCTCACGGTGCAGCAGGATGACCATGTCGGCGTCCTGCTCGATGGAGCCGGACTCGCGCAGGTCGGAGACCATCGGCTTCTTGTCCGTGCGCTGCTCGGGGCCACGGTTCAGCTGGGAGAGCGCGATGACCGGGAGCTCCAGCTCCTTGGCCAGCAGCTTGAGGTTACGGGACATGTCCGAGACCTCCTGCTGACGGCTCTCCGCCCGCTTGGACCCGCCGGACTGCATCAGCTGGAGATAGTCGATGACGACAAGCTTGAGGTCGTTGCGCTGCTTGAGGCGGCGGCATTTGGCGCGGATCTCCATCATCGACAGGTTCGGGGAGTCGTCGATGTAGAGCGGCGCGGCCGAGACGTCCGGCATCCTGCGGGCCAGCCGGGTCCAGTCCTCATCGGTCATCGTGCCCGATCTCATGTGGTGCAGGGCGACGCGGGCCTCGGCCGACAGCAGACGCATCGCGATCTCGTTGCGCCCCATCTCGAGGGAGAAAATGACACTCGGCAGGTTGTTCTTGATCGACGCTGCCCGCGCGAAGTCGAGTGCGAGCGTGGACTTACCCATGGCCGGACGTGCGGCGATGACGATCATCTGGCCCGGGTGCAGTCCGTTGGTGAGCGAATCGAAGTCCGTGAACCCGGTGGGAACGCCGGTCATCTCGCCGCTGCGCGAGCCGATCGCCTCGATCTCGTCGAGGGCGCCCTCCATGATGTCGCCGAGCGGCAGATAGTCCTCGCTGGTGCGCTGCTCGGTGACCGCGTAGATCTCGGCCTGGGCCCGGTTGACGATCTCGTCGACGTCGTCGTCGGCCGCGTAACCCATCTGCGTGATACGGGTGCCGGCCTCGACGAGACGGCGCAGCACCGCGCGCTCGTGGACGATTTCCGCGTAGTACTCGGCGTTCGCCGCCGTCGGCACGGTCTGGACGAGGGTGTGCAGATACGATGCGCCGCCGACCTTGTTGATCTCGCCGCGCTTGGTGAGCTCGGCGGCGATCGTGATGGGGTCGGCCGGCTCGCCCTTGGCATAGACGTCGAGGATCGCCTGGAAGATCGTCTCGTGCGCGGGCTTGTAGAAATCGTGGCCCTTGATGACCTCGACGACGTCGGCGATGGCGTCCTTGGACAGAAGCATGCCGCCGAGGACCGACTGCTCAGCGTCGAGATCCTGCGGCGGCACGCGCTCGAAGGACGAACCCCCGCCGTCCCAGGCGCCGCCCTCCGGGCCGCGGTCATGCTGTTCGTCGCGGCCCCGGGCTCCGTCACCGCGGCGACGGGACGAGGGCAGACGATCACTGGGACCGCTGTCGGCCCACGGATCGTCCAAGGGCTCGGAAATACTCACCGAGCCACCTCCTCCCGTCCGCAGAACGCGGACCTAACCGTGCCTCTCATTTCTACGGCACGGCACTGACAAGTGAGACGCCCAACTCCGGTTCTGGCGCGTCGGTTTTGTGCTGGTTTCCAGGCCGACGAACGGAGTGGGCGCCGCACCACCGTAGGCCTCTCGGCACCGTCAGCCAATCTGGTTATCCACAGGCCATGTGGACGACGGCCCGGATGCTGTGGAGAACCCCGCAAAACCTGTGCACGACCCGGTGGACAGGCCTGTGAACAAGCCTCAACGTCGAGCGCCGCACCTGCCCTGACCTGCCTCTTTCCCGTCCACCGGCTGTGCAGAAGAAAAACTTCCCCAGTCGGATCAAGATCACGTCACACCGTACGGAGCAGCGGGCATCACGAGATCAGCAGTAAGGGGTAATAGGCAATTGCATCTCTTACCTGTGGACGATTAGATTGGTGCTCATGACACAGGCTCCCGCGCCCCCCAGGGCCGCCCGGCGACAGCACGATCGCGAGATCGTCACGCTGGCCGTTCCGGCCTTCGGCGCGCTCGTCGCCGAGCCTCTCTTCGTCATGGCCGACAGCGCGATCGTGGGCCATCTCGGCACGGCGCAACTCGCCGGACTCGGCGTCGCCTCGGCCCTCCTCATGACGGCCGTGAGCGTATTCGTCTTCCTCGCGTACGCCACCACGGCTGCCGTCGCCCGACGCGTCGGAGCAGGCGACCTCCAGGCCGCTATCCGCCAAGGCATGGACGGCATCTGGCTGGCGCTGCTGCTCGGTGCCAGCGTCATCACCGTCGTCCTGCCCATGGCACCGGCCATCGTGGAACTCTTCGGTGCCTCCGACACCGCCGCACCGTATGCGACCACCTATCTGCGGATCTCCGCGCTGGGTATCCCGGCCATGCTCGTCGTCCTCGCCGCGACCGGAATCCTGCGCGGACTACAGGACACGAAGACACCGCTGTACGTCGCCATCGCCGGCTTCGTCGCCAACGCCGCCCTCAACGTAGGCCTCGTCTACGGCGCCGACCTCGGCATCGCGGGCTCCGCCTGGGGCACCGTCATCGCCCAATGCGGCATGGCCGCCGCCTATCTGACCGTGGTCGTCCGAGGTGCTCGTCGGCATGGAGCCTCACTGCGCCCCGACGCCGCCGGGATCAGAGCCTCCGCACAAGCCGGCGTTCCCCTGTTGGTCCGCACGCTCTCGCTACGGGCGATCCTGATGATCGCCACAGCAGTCGCCGCCCGCCTCGGCGACGCCGACATCGCGGCGCACCAGATCATCCTGTCCCTGTGGAGTCTGCTGGCCTTCGCTCTCGACGCCATCGCCATCGCCGGGCAGGCCATCATCGGTCGCTATCTGGGGGCCGGCGACACCCAGGGCGCCCGTCAGGCGTGTCGACGCATGGTGGAGTGGGGCATCGCGGTCGGCGTCGTGCTCGGCGTGCTGGTCGTGATCAGCCGACCGGTGTTCCTGCCATTGTTCACGAGCGACTCCGTGGTCAAGGATGCCGCCCTGCCCGCTCTGGTCATCGTGGCCCTCTGCCAGCCGATCTGCGGCGTCGTCTACGTCCTGGACGGAGTCCTCATGGGCGCCGGCGACGGCCCTTACCTCGCTTGGGCGATGATCCTCACGCTGGCGGTCTTCACCCCGGTCGCACTGCTCGTTCCCACGCTCAGCGGCGGACTGACTGCTCTGTGGGCCACCATGACGCTGATGATGACGGTGCGAATGCTGACCTTGTGGCTGCGTTCCCGCTCCGGCCGCTGGCTGGTGACGGGTGCGACGCGCTGATCGTTTCACGTGAAACCGGCGTTTCACGTGAAACATGGCCCGCCCTCCCCGGCCTCCCGAACGCGGAAGGGGCCGCACCCTACTGGGTGCGGCCCCTTCTCTCAGCAGTCCAAGCCGAGTACGGCGATCAGGCCGCGACAACCTCGATGTTGACCTTGGCGGCAACCTCGGGGTGCAGACGCACGGACGTCTGGTGAGCGCCCAGCGTCTTGATCGGCGCGCCCAGCTCGATGCGGCGCTTGTCGACCTCGGGGCCACCGGAAGCCTTGATCGCGGAAGCGATGTCGGCCGGGGTGACGGAACCGAAGAGACGACCGGCGTCGCCGGAGCGGACGGCCAGACGGACCTTGACGCCCTCGAGCTGGGCCTTCACAGAGTTGGCCTGCTCGATGGTCTGGATCTCGTGGATCTTGCGAGCGCGACGGATCTGCTCGACGTCCTTCTCGCCACCCTTGGTCCAGCGAATCGCGAAGTTCCGCGGGATCAGGTAGTTGCGAGCGTAACCGTCCTTGACGTCGACGACGTCGCCCGCGGCGCCGAGGCCGGAGACCTCGTGGGTGAGGATGATCTTCATGTGTCAGTCACCCTTCCCTTATCGCGCGGTGGAGGTGTAGGGCAGCAGCGCCATCTCACGGCTGTTCTTGACAGCCGTGGCGACGTCACGCTGGTGCTGCGTGCAGTTGCCGGTCACGCGGCGGGCACGGATCTTGCCGCGGTCGGAAATGAACTTCCGCAGCATGTTCGTGTCCTTGTAGTCCACGTACGTGACCTTGTCCTTGCAGAAAGCGCAGACCTTCTTCTTAGGCTTGCGCACAGGCGGCTTCGCCATGGTGTATCTCCTGTGTGATCAAGAAGTGTGGGGTACGGCCCACCCTTGGCCCGAAGGCCTAGAAGGGGGGCTCGTCCGAGTAGCCGCCACCCTGGCCGCCGCCGGAGTTTCCACCCCAGCCGCCGCCACCGCCGCCACCCTGGGTCGGGGCACCACCGGCGGGAGCACCGGTCGCCCACGGGTCGTCGGCGGGAGCACCGCCGCCGCCCTGCTGGCCGCCACCGGGGCTCCCGCCCCAGCCGCCACCCTGGGCGCCGCCACCGCCGCCGCCGCTGTAACCGCCCTGGCCACCGCGGCCGGCGGTCTTGGTGACCTTGGCCGTGGCGCTGCGCAGGCTGGCGCCGACTTCCTCGACGTCCAGCTCGTAGACCGTGCGCTTGACGCCCTCACGGTCCTCGTAGGACCGCTGCTTCAGCCGGCCCTGCACGATGACGCGCATGCCTCGCTGGAGCGACTCGGCGACGTTCTCCGCCGCCTGACGCCAGACCGAGCAGGTCAGGAACAGGCTCTCGCCGTCCTTCCACTCGTTCGTCTGACGGTCGAAGGTGCGGGGGGTGGACGCGACACGGAACTTCGCGACCGCCGCACCGGAGGGGGTGAAGCGCAGCTCGGGGTCGTCGACAAGATTGCCGACGACCGTGATGACGGTCTCGCCTGCCATGGGGAACCTCTCGGCGGGTTTGCTGCTTGGCTGCTTGTGCTGCTACTCGTATCCCGGGATCAGCTGAGCGGGAGAGCTCAGTGCATCTCGGGACGGAGGACCTTGGTCCGGAGGACCGACTCGTTCAGGTTCATCTGGCGGTCGAGCTCCTTGACGACCGCAGGCTCGGCCTGCAGGTCGATGACCGAGTAGATGCCCTCGGGCTTCTTCTTGATCTCGTACGAGAGACGCCGACGGCCCCAGGTGTCGACCTTCTCCACCTTTCCGTTGCCCTCGCGGACGACGGAGAGGAAGTTCTCGATCAGGGGGGCGACAGCGCGCTCCTCCAGATCAGGGTCGAGGATGACCATCACCTCGTAGTGACGCATGTGGAACCCACCTCCTTTGGACTCAACGGCCACGGTCGTTCCGTGGCAGGAGGGTTGTGATGCGTACGCAACGGTATCGGCTGCCACTGACAGACGGGGTCCCGTAGGAGAGTCCCTGCCATGACGTGGACAGACACCAGTGCAGACGGTACAGACTACCCGCACACCTGCTTCCGGTTGAAATCCGGCCGCCGGGACGGCCAATCTGTACACATCGGGTGTGTATGGCGCTACGATGCGCCGCTTTTCGCAGGAGGTGCCCCATGGCACAAGCAATGCGACCCAACACCGTCGGGGGGCTGTTCGCCACGGATGGCAAGCCCCACCCGCTCCAGGACGCCCTGCTCGCGGTGACCCTGGTGCTGGGCATCACGTCTTTCGTCACGGCGATGTTCCACAGCCTGCACCTGCTCAGCTCCTGGACAGGCCTGTTGGGGATCATCGTCGGCGCGTACGGGCAGTGGATCTCGGAGACGACCCGCGAACGCTTCGGGCTGATCCTGGGCCTGGGCGCGGCAGGAGTCGGTTTCCTCCTCGGCATGGCGCACGGCGGTCTCTTCGGCGGGGTCGTCGGCTGACGCCACGGACACCAGCAGCTGAACACCTCACATAGCACCGCGGAACGCCTCGGCGGCCCAACCGGCCGGGGCGAAGGTTCCGTATGCCCAGTCGGGGCGCTCGCAAGGCGCAGTAGGCTTCCGCGAGAGCCGGAGCCCCTGTACCCATGGGGACACACCAGCCCGAGGAGCGCCCCGAATGAGCCTGACCCTGAGGACGATCAGCCGCGAGCAGCATCTGGCGTACATCCAGAGCCTGCCGTCGGCGAGCCACATGCAGGTTCCCGCCTGGGCCGACGTCAAGGCGGAGTGGCGCTCCGAGAGCCTCGGCTGGTTCGACGACCGCACCGGCGAGATGGTCGGTGCGGGCCTCGTCCTCTACCGGCAGCTACCCAAGATCAAGCGTTATCTCGCCTATCTGCCCGAGGGCCCGGTCATCAACTGGTTCGCGCCGAACCTCACCGACTGGCTGGAACCGATGCTCGCGCACCTCAAGCAACAGGGCGCCTTCTCCGTGAAGATGGGCCCGCCGGTGATCATCCGGCGCTGGGAGGCCACCTCCATCAAAGCGGGCATCCAGAACCCGGACGTGAAGCGGCTGCGGGACATCGAGGCCGACTTCATCGAACCGCGTGCCTTCGAGGTCGCCGACAAGCTGCGCCGCATGGGCTGGCAGCAGGGCGAGGACGGGGGCGCCGGCTTCGGGGACGTACAGCCGCGCTACGTCTACCAGGTGCCGCTGGCGAACCGCTCCCTGGAAGAGGTCCACAAGAACTTCAACCAGCTGTGGCGCCGCAACATCAAGAAGGCCGAGAAGGCCGGCGTCGAGGTCGTCCAGGGTGGTTACCACGACCTGGAGGAATGGCAGCGCCTGTACGAGATCACGGCCGTGCGTGACCACTTCCGGCCCCGACCGCTGTCGTACTTCCAGCGGATGTGGACGGCCCTCAACTCCGAGGACCCCAACCGGATGCGGCTGTACTTCGCCCGGCACGAGGGCGTGAACCTGTCGGCGGCGACGATGCTGATCGTCGGCGGGCACGTCTGGTACTCCTACGGCGCCTCCGACAACATCGGCCGTGAGGTCCGGCCCTCGAACGCGATGCAGTGGCGGATGCTGCGCGACGCCTACGCGCTCGGCGCCACCGTCTACGACCTGCGGGGCATCTCGGACTCGCTGGACGAGACCGACCACCTCTTCGGCCTGATCCAGTTCAAGGTGGGCACGGGCGGGCAGGCCGCCGAGTACCTCGGCGAGTGGGACTTCCCGCTGAACAAGCTGCTCCACAAGGCGCTCGACATCTACATGTCGCGCCGCTGACGTCACGTTCTTCGCTTCAATAGCTCCCATACCTCTGATACACCGCAGCCACGAGAAAGGTTCCAGGTCCGGCCATGGCGCTCACCCTCTACGTCGACACCGCGCGCTGGCGGGCGCACCACAAGCACGTGCAGGAGCAGTTCCCGGGACTCGTCCCGGTCTGCAAGGGCAACGGCTACGGCTTCGGACACGAGCGGCTCGCGGAGGAGGCCACTCGGCTGGGCTCGGACGTCCTCGCTGTCGGAACGACGTACGAGGCCGCGCGGATCAAGGACTGGTTCGGCGGTGACCTGCTGGTGCTGACGCCGTACCGGCGCGGCGAGGAGCCTGTCCCGCTGCCCGACCGGGTCGTCCGCTCGGTGTCGTCGATCGACGGTGTCTACGGCCTGGTGGGCGCCCGGGTGGTCATCGAGGTGATGTCCTCGATGAAGCGGCACGGCATCAGCGAGCGGGATCTGCCCCAACTGCACGCGGCCATAGAGAACGTCCGCCTGGAAGGCTTCGCGATCCACCTGCCGCTGGACCGTACCGACGGCTCGGACGCCGTCGAGGAGGTCATCGGCTGGATGGACCGCCTGCGCGCGGCCCGACTGCCGCTGCACACGATGTTCGTCAGCCACCTCAAGGCCGAGGACCTCGCCCGGTTGCAGCAACAGTTCCCGCAGACCCGCTTCCGCGCCCGCATCGGCACACGGCTGTGGCTGGGCGACCACGAGGCCACCGAGTACCGCGGCGCGGTCCTGGACGTCACACGTGTCTCCAAGGGCGACCGCTTCGGCTACCGGCAGCAGAAGGCGGCCTCCGACGGCTTCCTGGTGGTCGTGGCGGGCGGTACGTCGCACGGGGTCGGTCTGGAGGCTCCCAAGGCCCTGCACGGCGTCATGCCACGCGCCAAGGGCGTCGCGCGCGCAGGCCTCGCCACGGTCAACCGGAACCTTTCGCCATTCGTCTGGGGCGGCAAGCAGCGCTGGTTCGCCGAGCCGCCGCACATGCAGGTCTCGATCCTGTTCGTGCCGTCCGACGCCCCGGAGCCGAAGGTCGGCGAGGAACTGGCGGCCCATCTGCGGCACACCACCACGCAGTTCGACCGCATCGTCGACCGCTGAGCAACGCCGAGACAGCCGAAAGGCCGTACACGGAACTCCGTGTACGGCCTTTTGTGTGGGGTCACCCACACCACGTTCGCTCAGAGCGAACGGTCCGCCGAGGACGGCGTTTCCTGGCTGCCCCACTCCACCTGAGGCCCGTCGAAGTGGGCCGCGTGGCGCGGCGGATACGCGGCTGGGCCGAGGACGAAGACGTCCTCCGCGCCGTTGAGCACACCCCCGGAGGGGTCGTCATCTCCGGCTTGGCGCACCACGTCCCGCTCCGGCATGAAGATGTCACGCACGACCACCACACACAGGTACAGCGTGCCCAGCAGATGCAGAGCGATGGCCCAGTGGTAGCCGTCGGTGGGCAGACCCTTGTGAGCGTCTCCGCTGGTCGTGTACGCGAGGTACAGCCAGATCCCCAGGAAGTACGCCACCTCGCACGCCTGCCAGATCAGGAAGTCCCGCCACTTCGGCCGGGCCAGCGCGGCCAGCGGCACCAGCCAGAGGACGTACTGCGGCGAATAGACCTTGTTGGTGAGGATGAACGCCGCGACGATCAGGAAGGCGAGTTGGGCGAAGCGCGGACGGCGCGGTGCGGTCAGCACCATGGCCGCGATGCCCGCGCAGCACAGCAGCATCAGCAGCGTCGCCAGGTTGTTGACGGTGTCGGTGCTGGGCGGGTTGCTCGAGTTCTGGGACCAGATCAGCCAGAAGGAGCCGAAGTCGACGCCCCGCTCCTGGCTGAATGTGTAGAACTTCGACCAGCCGTCGAAGGCGAAGAGCATCACGGGCAGGTTCACCACCAGCCAGGCGACGATCGTGCCTGCCAGGGCCGTGCCGTACTCCCGCCACTTGCCCGCCCGCCAGCACAGCACAAGCAGCGGGCCGAGCAGCAGGACGGGATAGAGCTTGGCGGCCGTGGCGAGCCCCAGCAGGACGCCGAAGGCGAGGGAGCGGCCCCGCGACCACATCAGCATCGCGGCGGCCGTCAGAGCGACCGCCAGCAGGTCCCAGTTGATGGTTGCGGTCAGTGCGAAGGCGGGCGCCAGGGCGACCAGCAGCGCGTCCCAGGGCCGGCGGGCGTGCGTCCGGGCCACGCATACGGCGATGACGGCGGCGCACACCATCAGCATTCCGGCGTTGACCATCCAGTACCACTGCTCCTGGTCCTGGATGCTGCCGCTGCTGGGCGTGAGCCAGCTGGCGGCCTCCATGAACACTCCGGTGAGGACCGGGTATTCGAGGTACTGCATGTCGCCAGGCAGCTTGTCGAAGTACGGCACGAGCCCGTCGGCGAAGCCGCGCCCCTGGTAGAGGTGCGGGATGTCCGAGTAGCACGCATGCGTGTACTGCGAGCTCGCGCCGAAGAACCAGGCGCCGTTGTAGCAGGGCGCCTTCTGGACCAGGCCGAGGGCGAACATACCGATCGCGACAAGCGCGATCACCCGGACGGGAGTCCACCAGGACGTCCCGAACAGGGCGCGCCGCCCGATGGGGCCGCCGATCAGTTCGCTGCCGGCCGCGGCGACCGCGTCGTCCTTCGTCGGCCGCACCGGCTCCGGCTCGTGCACGCTCGCTGGCGTCGATTCTGCGCTGGGCATGTCGCACATCCTGCCGTACGCGCCTGGGAGTACGCCGAGGGCCGCCACACCTGGTGGGTGTGGCGGCCCATGTTTCACGTGAAACACCCTCGACGGGCGATACGGCGACTATCCGGTCGAGCCTCCGAAGAGACCTCCGTTGCCGTTTCCTCTGGTGTTGCCGTTCCCGTCTGTCTCCGTGACCGACGGTGATGGAGATGTACCTCCGTCGGTGCCACCGGTGTCCGTCCCGCCGGTTTGGTCGCCGGTGCACTGCCAGTCGAACTGGCAGGACTCGGTCGGCGTGGGCGACGGAGAGGTCGCTGTCTCGCTCGGCGTCGGGGTGGCCGACGGGGTCTCAGTGATCGTCGGGGTCGGCGTGGGCGTGGGCGTGGGGCTCGGAACGTCATTGACGACCTCGCCGATGGGCTCCGGAGTCGGGAAGGGCTCCGCGGGCTCGCCCTTCAGCGCCTGCTGCATGTAGTCGCGCCAGATCTGGGACGGGAACGACGCGCCGTGGATCTCCTTCTCGCCGCCCGTCCCGTACATCTCCAGGAACTCGCGGTTCTTCCTTGTCTCGTCGTCGTCCATCCGGAACATGCTGATCGACGTGGCCAGCTGCGTGGTGTAGCCGACGAACCAGGCGGACTTGTTGCCGTCGGTGGTACCGGTCTTGCCCGCCACCTCACGGCCGGGCAGCTGGGCGTTCGTACCCGTACCGTCCTCGACCACGGTCTTGAGCACATCCGTGACGTTGTCGGCGACGATCGGCTCGAACGCCGTCTTGGTCGCGACCTTGTGGGTGAAGACCAGGCCGTCCTTGTCCGTGACCTTCTGCACGGAGAACGGCTCACGCTGCTTGCCGCTGGCCGCGAAGGTGGCATACGCGCCCGCCATACGGATCGCGCTGGGGTCGGAGATACCGATGGAGAAGGACGGGAAGCTGGTGCCGGCGAGGCTGCTCTCCTTGAGGCCGGCGTCCATGGCCGACTCCTTCACCTTGTCCAGCCCGACGTCCATGCCGAGCTGTACGTAGGCGGAGTTCACCGACTCCCGCATCGCCTCGCGGAGGTCGATCTGGTAGTTCGGCGGGCTGCCGTACGACTGCTTGCCGTCATTCTCCTGGAGCCACTCCTTGCCCTTCTCGTTCTTCCAGATCGTCCCGTCGTAGTTCTTGATCTTGAGATCGTTCTTGCCGCTGTACAGGCTCTTCGCAGAGACCTTGGTGCGCTCGTCCTGTGCCTGGTTCGGTTCGAGGTCAGGATCGCGCACGCCCCACTTCATCGCCGCCGCGAGCACGAGTGGCTTGAACGTCGAACCGACCTGGGCGCCGGTCGCGTCGGCGTTGTTGGTGAAGTGCTTCGTCGCGTCCTCACCGCCGTAGATGGCCTTGATGGCGCCGGTCGCCGGATCCACGGAAGCACCGCCGAACTGGACATACTTGTCCGTCTTCGGACGCTTCTTGGGATCGATCTTCGCCTTCTGGACCTTCTGGACCGCGGTTTCGAGCTCGTTGACCTTCTTCTTGTCGAAGGTCGTGTAGATCGACAAGCCGCCTTGCTGCACTTTGTCGGCGCTGACGATGTTGTTGTTGATCAGGTACGCCTTGGCGAGGTCGACGAGGTAGCCGACCTGACCGCTCAGCTCGTTGTTCGACCGGGGGTTCTTCCAGTCGGGGAGCGTCTTGTACTTGGCCCGCGTCGTCGGGCTCAGATGGCCGTACTCGACCATCTTGTCGAGGGTGTCCTGCATCTGTACCAGGGCCCGCTTTTGGTTGGCCGCGGGAGTGGCACCGGTCGGGTCGATGGACTCCGATCCCGCCGGGTCGTAGTACGTGGCGCCCTTGAGCGTCGCAGCCAAGAAGGCACACTCGCCCTCATTCAGGTCGACGGCGTCCTTGTTGAAGTACGCGCGCGCGGCCGCCTGGATGCCGTAGGCCCCACGTCCGTAGTACGCGGAGTTCAGGTAGCCCTCCATGATCTTGTCCTTCGACATGGTGGTGCCCACCTTGATCGAGACGAAGATCTCCTTGAACTTCCGCGAGACGGTCTGGGACTGGTCGTCCAGCATCGCGTTCTTGACGTACTGCTGAGTGATGGTGGAGCCACCCTGCGTCTCGCCGCCGCTGGCCATGTTGAACACGGCACGGGCGATGCCCTTCGGGTCGATGCCGTTGTCGGTCTCGAAGGTCTTGTTCTCCTGCGAGATGACGGCGTTCTGCATCGCCTTGGGGATCTGTGCGAGGTTGACCATCTGGCGGTTCGTCTCACCGCCCGTGGCGACCATCTCGCTGCCGTCGGCCCAGTAGAAGACGTTGTTCTGGGCCTCCGCGGTCTCCGCGACGTTCGGGACGCTCACCATGGCGTACCCGATGCCCGCGACGGCCACCAGGCTTCCGACGAAGCCGATGCACAGTCCGGACACGAGCTTCCAGGAGGGCATCCAGCGGCGCCACCCGTACTTGCCCGCCCGCGGATAGTCGATGATCCGGTTCCTGCTGGAGGCAGCCGAGCGCCCGCGCCCGGGACCGTTCGGGCCTCCGGGGCCACGCCGGCCTCCACGGCCGGCGGGTTCGGCCGCTCTGCGTCGGCCGCCGGCGCTTCTCTGTGCTGCCCGGCGGGCCTCCGCACGGCCGCCGTAGGGGCGCTCCTCGCCTCCGGAATCATAGGAACCCGACCCCAGGGAACTCGTCCCCTGGGAGTCGGAAGGAGACTCGGTGGCGCCTCGCGGTGCCGCACGGCGGCCGGAGGACGAGCCGGACTGGCCGCGTCGGGCCGCGGCACGTCCGCCTCCCTGCGGCTGCGGCGGTTTGCGACGGTGCTCGCTCATCGAACGACTACTCCTCGGGCAGGCGCACCTTTGCGCGCCTGGAAACGGCGGCTGGTTTCCGGTCCCCCCGAAGTACGGATGTGGTCGGTCCCGCATTCATCCGTACTGCACCGAGGACGAGGACGTCCCCAGGCGTCACTCGGTTCCCCGTGGTGTGCATGGCGCACAGCCTACGCACCGCCAAAAGCCTCCTGGCCCCGAGGTTCACCCCAAATCAGGCAACTCGCTCCCCACGAATCAGTCATGTGATCCCGTTCACCGCACCCTCTCTTGCCCCAGCCGGAAGCTCGTTCTATCGTCTGGATGTATCGAGTCGATACATCAGCTCGGCATAAAGACCGTCACGGCACCCGTCACGACGGGTCGCGGCAGAGAGGAGGCGACGATGAGCCGGCGTTCCGGGATCCTCGAATTCGCCGTACTCGGCCTGCTCCGCGAATCCCCGATGCACGGTTACGAGCTGCGCAAACGACTCAACACGTCACTCGGTGTGTTCCGTGCGTTCAGCTACGGGACCCTGTATCCCTGCCTCAAGACGCTGGTCGCCAACGGCTGGTTGATCGAAGAGCCGGGGTACACCTCGGAGGACGCCCTCGCCGCACCACTCGCAGGGCGTCGCGCCAAGATCGTCTATCGGTTGACGGCGGAAGGTAAGGAGCACTTCGAGGAGCTGCTCTCCCAGACCGGTCCCGACGCGTACGAGGACGAACACTTCGCCGCTCGTTTCGCCTTCTTCGGGCAGACGTCCCGTGACGTGCGCATGCGCGTACTCGAGGGCCGCCGCAGCCGGCTGGAGGAGCGCCTGGAGAAGATGCGTGCCTCCTTGGCGCGCACCCGGGAACGCCTCGACGACTACACGCTTGAGCTCCAGCGCCACGGAATGGAGTCCGTGGAGCGCGAAGTGCGCTGGCTGAACGAGCTCATTGAAAGCGAGCGGGCCGGTCGAGACCTCAAAGGGTCCGTCACCGGAGAGTCCGCTCAGCAGGACACCACATCTGGAGCGTCGGGCGATCTGCCCCGGCCGGGACACGACTCCCGGCCGGATTCGCCCGACGACACCGCCACGTGAGAGCCCGCTCAGGGCCTCACTCGTACACACAGGGAGCAACCGGAATGGGTTCGGTTCGCGTAGCCATCGTCGGCGTGGGCAACTGCGCCGCCTCGCTGGTCCAAGGCGTCGAGTACTACAAGGACGCCGACCCGGACGCCAAGGTCCCGGGCCTGATGCACGTCCAGTTCGGCGAGTACCACGTCCGTGACGTCGAGTTCGTCGCCGCCTTCGATGTCGACGCCAAGAAGGTCGGCCTCGACCTCGCGGACGCCATCGGCGCCAGCGAGAACAACACCATCAAGATCTGCGACGTGCCGAACTCCGGCGTGACCGTTCAGCGCGGCCACACTCTCGACGGTCTCGGAAAGTACTACCGCGAGACCATCGAGGAGTCCGCCGAGACCCCGGTCGATGTCGTCCAGATCCTCAAGGACAAGCAGGTAGACGTGCTCGTCTGCTACCTGCCGGTGGGTTCCGACGACGCGGCGAAGTTCTACGCCCAGTGCGCCATCGACGCCAAGGTCGCCTTCGTCAACGCGCTGCCGGTCTTCATCGCCGGCACCAAGGAGTGGGCGGACAAGTTCATCGAGGCGGGCGTGCCGATCGTCGGTGACGACATCAAGTCGCAGGTCGGCGCCACCATCACGCACCGCGTCATGGCGAAGCTGTTCGAGGACCGCGGCGTCGTCCTGGACCGCACGATGCAGCTGAACGTCGGCGGCAACATGGACTTCAAGAACATGCTCGAGCGCGACCGCCTGGAGTCCAAGAAGATCTCCAAGACGCAGGCCGTCACCTCCCAGATCCGCGACCGCGACATGGGTGCGGACAACGTCCACATCGGCCCCTCCGACTACGTCGCCTGGCTCGACGACCGCAAGTGGGCGTACGTCCGCTTGGAGGGCCGTGCCTTCGGTGACGTCCCGCTGAACCTGGAGTACAAGCTCGAGGTCTGGGACTCCCCGAACTCCGCGGGTGTCATCATCGACGCCCTGCGCGCGGCGAAGATCGCCAAGGACCGCGGCATCGGAGGCCCGATCCTGTCGGCGTCGTCGTACTTCATGAAGTCCCCGCCGGTCCAGTACTTCGACGACGAGGCCCGCGAGAACGTCGAGAAGTTCATCAAGGGCGAGGTCGAGCGCTAAGCCCCGGTCGTAACTCGCTCGTTGGGGGTCCCCGAGGCATTCCGCCCGGGGGCCCTCCCCGTATGTGAGGCTGTGCCCCATGTCCGTCGTGCGCGATCTGCGCGTCCTGCTCCGCTTCCGGAACTTCCGACGCCTGCTCGCCGTACGTCTGCTCTCCCAGGGCGCCGACGGCGTCTACCAGATCGCGCTCGCCTCCTATGTCGTCTTCTCGCCGGAGAAACAGACCTCGGCCGCCGCGGTCGCCTCCGCGATGGCCGTTCTGCTGCTCCCGTACTCCCTGGTGGGCCCCTTCGCAGGCGTCCTGCTGGACCGCTGGCGCCGCCGTCAGGTCTTCCTGTACGGCAATCTGCTGCGCGCCCTGCTGGCATCCGCCACGGCCGTCCTGATGCTCAGCCACGTCCCCGACTGGCTCTTCTACATCTCCGCCCTGTGCGTCACCGCCGTCAACCGCTTCGTCCTGTCGGGCCTGTCCGCCGCCCTGCCCCGCGTCGTCGACGAGGAGCGCCTGGTGATCGCCAACTCCCTGTCCCCGACCGCCGGAACGCTCGCCGCGACCGCGGGTGGCGGCCTCGCCTTCGCCGTACGCCTGGTGGCCTCGGACTCCGACGCTGCGGTGGTGCTGCTGGGAGCCGCGCTGTACCTGTGCGGAGCGCTCGCGTCGCTGCGCATGGCGCCGGAACTGCTGGGGCCCGACCGTGCGTTGGTACAGCCCCGGCTCACCACGGCTCTCGCCGGCAACGCCCGCGACCTCGTGGCAGGCGTACGCCATCTAGCGGCGCCCTCGCGCCGGGAAGCCGCCTGGGCGCTCGGCGCGATGTCGCTGATGCGGTTCTGCTACGGCGCCCTGCTGGTGATGGTGCTGATGCTCTGCCGGTACGCCCTGACCTCAGACGCCGACGACGGACTCGCCCTGCTGGGCCTGGCGTTGGGCATCTCCGGCGTCGGCTTCTTCGCGGCGGCCGTCCTGACGCCCTGGGCGGCGGGCCGGCTCGGGCCCGGCCGCTGGATCGCCGTGTGCGCCACGGCCGCCGCCGTCCTTGAGCCCGCTCTCGGCCTCCCCTTCGCCACTGCTCCCATGCTGCTCGTGGCGTTCGTCCTGGGACTGACCACCCAGGGAGCGAAGATCGCCACGGACACGATTGTGCAGTCCTCGGTCGACGACGGTTTCCGTGGCCGGATCTTCTCCGTCTACGACGTGCTCTTCAACGTCGCCTTCGTCGGGGCGGCCGCTGTCGCCGCCGTGATGCTGCCGCCGGACGGCCGCTCAGTGCCCCTGGTGGTCACCGTCTCCGTTATCTACGGGGTAGTTGCCGTGACCATGGCGCGCTTCGAACGCCAGCACGCGTCACATCAATAACCCAGACCCACTTCTGACTGTTTCACGTGAAACACCGCCCCGCGGCGCGTCCTGGGGTCATGTTTCACGTGAAACATGACCCCGTTTCACGGCCTCAGCTCTGCTGGGCGGCCCACCATTCCTTGAGCGCTGCCGCCGCCGCGTCGCGCTCCATCGGCCCGTTCTCCAGGCGGAGCTCCAGCATGTGCTTGTAAGCGCGGCCGACGACAGGGCCGGGACCGACGCCGAGGATCTCCATGATCTGGTTTCCGTCGAGGTCCGGGCGGATCGCCTCCAGCTCCTCCTGTTCCTGAAGCTGGGCGATCCGCTCCTCCAAGCCGTCGTACGCCCGAGAGAGCGCGGCCGCCTTGCGCTTGTTCCGCGTCGTGCAGTCCGAGCGGGTCAGCTTGTGGAGGCGGTCGAGCAACGGACCCGCGTCCCGGACATAACGGCGGACGGCGGAGTCCGTCCACTCTCCGGTGCCGTACCCGTGGAAGCGCAGGTGCAGTTCGACCAGTCGAGAGACATCCTTGACCAGCTCGTTGGAGTACTTCAGGGCGGTCATGCGCTTCGTGGTCATCTTCGCCCCGACCACCTCGTGGTGATGGAAGGAGACCCCGCCGTCCTTCTCGAAGCGACGCGTGCGCGGCTTTCCGATGTCGTGCAGCAGTGCGGCCAGGCGGAGCGTCAGGTCGGGGCCGTTCTCCTCCAGCGCGATCGCCTGCTCCAGGACGATCAGCGAGTGCTCGTAGACGTCCTTGTGCCGGTGGTGTTCGTCGCTCTCCAGACGCAGGGCCGGCAGCTCGGGCAGCACATGGTCGGCGAGTCCTGTGTCGACCAACAGCGTCAGGCCCTTGCGCGGGTGCCCGGACAAGGTCAGCTTGTTCAGCTCGTCCCGCACGCGTTCGGCCGAGACGATGTCGATGCGCCCCGCCATCTCCTTCATGGCCGTGACGACCTCGGGGGCCACTTCGAAGTCGAGCTGCGCCGCGAAGCGCGCCGCCCGCATCATCCGCAGCGGATCGTCGGAGAAGGAATCCTCGGGAGTGCCAGGGGTACGGAGCACGCCGGCCGCGAGATCTTCCAGCCCCCCGTGCGGGTCGATGAACTCCTTCTCCGGGAGTGCGACGGCCATAGCGTTCACGGTGAAGTCACGCCGGACGAGGTCCTCCTCGATGGAGTCGCCGTACGACACCTCAGGCTTGCGCGAGGTCCGGTCGTACGCCTCAGACCGGTACGTGGTGACCTCGATCTGAAAACAACGGTCAGCGTCTTCGACGCGGGCGTCCTTCTGAGCTCCCACCGTGCCGAAGGCGATCCCGACCTCCCACACGGCGTCCGCCCACGGCCGCAGGATCCTCAGTACATCCTCGGGGCGGGCGTCGGTCGTGAAGTCCAGATCGTTGCCGAGCCGGCCGAGCAACGCGTCCCGGACCGAGCCGCCGACCAGGGCAAGTGAGAACCCGGCCTCCTGGAAGCGGCGGGCGAGGTCGTCGGCGACAGGAGCGACCCGCAGCAGTTCACTCACCGCGCGACGCTGCACCTGACTCAGGGCACTGGAGTTGTCTTCGTTGGCGTTCGGCACAACAGAAAAGGGTACGTGGCCCGGACGACCGCGGGCGCCTCCATTAAATGCGCACAGACCCTCCACCTAGCCATGCCCACGGCCCACCCCGTGACACAGGGAGGCGATCCACTTCATACGCGCACAATCAGGACAGCCCAGCGTCCTCTCCCGATCTTGTGGAGCAGTCCGCGGCACTTCCCCTCAGCGCGCATCGTTACCATGCGTGGACGCACATTCCGACGACCACTGACGACGACTAGGGACGGGCGAGCGCGTGGCCGAGGCGGCAGACTTCCAGGGGACGAGTGCCTCACCTGCCCGCCGATGGCTGCGGCGCACCGGAGCACTGCTCGCCGGTGCGCCCCTGCTGGCCGGACTGTTCCAGCTGCCCGCCGCCACGTCCGCACACGCCGTAGAACAGACCTCCGCTACGGCCGCCGCCGACTCGGGGTCGGTGTCCGTGGCCCTCGACACGCTCAGCCCCAGTGCCCCCACGGACGGGGACACGCTGACCGTGTCCGGCACGGTGACCAACAACGGCAAGCAGGCCGTCACGGACGCCCACGTGGGGCTGCGGGTGGGGCCCGAGCTCACCACGCGCTCGGCCATCGACAGCGCCGCCGAGAACAGCGGCGACGTCCAGGCAGCCACCGGGTCGGAGCTCGGCGGCAAGTACGTCGAGAAGTTCCCCAAACTGACGCAGGGCGTCTCCGAGCCCTTCTCCATCTCGGTACCGGTGAACGAACTGGACCTCAGCGACAGCGGGGTCTACCCGTTCGCCGTCTCGCTCTCCGGCCAGACGTCCGCACAGCCCTGGGAGCAGGTGCTCGGCATCCGGCAGACGTTCCTGCCGTGGCAGTCCGGCGAGGCCGACACGAAGACGAAGACGACGTATCTGTGGCCACTCGTCTCCACCGTCCACATGACGGCGGAGACGGGCTCGAACGAGCAGCAGACGCCCGTCTTCCTCAATGACGACCTCGCCAAGGACATCTCCCCGGGCGGCCGCCTGGACCAGCTCCTGTCACTGGGCAGGGACCTCGACGTCACCTGGGTGCTCGATCCTGACCTGCTGGCCTCGGTCGACGCGATGACGCGCACGTACCGCGTGAAGTCGGGCGACACCACCAGGGCGGGCACCTATCAGGCGGTCGCCAAGCAGTGGCTCGCCGAGTTGCAGCAGACGGTGACGGACAAGGAGGTCGTCGCCCTGCCCTTCGCCGACCCGGACATCGCCTCCCTCGCCCACAACGGCACGACCGTCACCGGCTCGCTCAGCCACCTGAACGAGGCCACCGACGTTGCCGCCACCACGGTGAAGACCGTGCTCCACGTGACACCGAGCACCGACTTCGCCTGGCCCGTGGACGGCGCCGTAGACCCGTCGATCGTCAAGGTCGCCACCTCCGCCGGCGCCGACAAGGTGATCGCGCGCAGCGACAGCCTTCAGGAGACGGGCGGTCTGCCGTACACGCCCTCCGCGGCCCGTCCTATCGGCGGCGGCACCACGGCCGTCGTCGCGGACGCACGGCTGTCGACGGTGTTCCAGGGCGATATGACGAGGGCCTCCGCCGCCACGCTCGCCGTGCAGGAGTTCCTCGCCCAGAGCCTCGCCCTCAACCTCCAGACGGGCAAGCAGCGCAGCATCGTCGTCGCGCCCCAGCGCATGCCCACCGCGAAGCAGGCCCAGGCGATGGCCGAGGCGATCACGGCCCTGCAGAACGGGAACTGGTCCGAGTCTCAGGACCTCACGGCTGCCGCTTCCGCCAAGCCGGACCCGAGTGCCACCACGAAGGTGCCGCCGACATCGTCGTACCCCTCCTCTCTGCGCAAGCAGGAGCTGCCGCGGTCGGCCTTCCAGCAGAGCGCGAGCACGCAGGACAAGCTCGACAACTTCAAGGTGATCCTCAGCGACCAGTCCCGGGTGGTGACACCCTTCGGCCGGGCCATGAACCGCGAGATGTCCACCTCGTGGCGCGGTCGCGCCACCGAGGCGTCCGGGTTCCGCGGCGACGTCCTGAACTACCTCGACGAGCTGACCAACCAGGTCGTGCTGATCGACAAGTCCGAGACGAAACTCTCCGGACGCAGCGCCACGATCCCGGTGACCGTGCAGAACAACCTGGTACAGGGCGTGAACCACCTGGTGCTGCGGATCACCTCACTGAGCCCCAAGCGGCTTGAGATCGGCGGCGCGTCGTACTCCGAGCAGCGGGTCGAGGTCTCCGGCGGTCACAGCCAGACAGTGAAGTTCACCACCACGGCCAATGCCAACGGCCGGGCGACGGTGGTCGCCCAGCTGTACACGGAGGACGGCCAGGCGTACGGCGAGCCCGTCACCTTCGACGTGAAGGTCACGGAGTTCACCGCCACCGTGATGCTGGTCATCGGCGGCGGTGTCCTGCTGCTCGTGCTCGCGGGATTCCGGATGTACACGCAGCGCAAGCGGGCGGCAGCCCGCGAGGCCGAGGAGGACGGCTCCGACGAGACGGGCGAGGCCCCGGCCGGCCCGGAGAACCCCGGCGGTACTGAGGACCGTCTCAAGGAAGAGTCCGGCTCCCGGGCCGGGGCAGACGCCCGGGAGCAGCCGAGTGACCCGGCACCGGACACCCCAGCGGAAAGCGCCGACCCGTCCGGCACGGGTGAGAGAGTGGACCGTTGAGGTTGTCGTGGCCGGTGGGCCCGGGACGATGAGGTGGGGTAACCATGAACGCGCCGTACGACGGTGACCGCGGCCAGGCCGCGGGCAGCTCGGGCCACCCCGAGGGCCCGCTGCCCGAGGACGGCCAGGCACCGCCGCAGCCCCCCGCCGACATGTATCTCCAGGACGCCTACAACCAGGACCCTTACCGTGGGCAGGACCTCTACGCCCAGGACCCGGTCGCCGAGGCGTACTACGACCGTACCGCGCACCCCCCGCCGCCCCCGGGCACGTACCAGCCGCAGCAGCCGCTGTACGCCCAGCCTCCCCAGTCGCCGTACGCTCCCGACCCGCGGGTGTGGGCACAGACCCCGGCTCCCGAACCGGAGGGTCCGACCCAGTACCTGCCGTACGGCGACGACCCCCGGACCACCCAGTTCGTCGGCGTCGACGATCTCGTGACCCAGGCGGGCGAGCAGCGCCACGAGCCAGACGCCTTCGCACACCTCTTCCGGGACCAGCAGCAGGGCAGCGGACATCCGTCGTACGATCCGCCATCGGTCCCCAACCCGTCTCCGGCACCGCCCGCGGGCCCGTACCCGGTGGCGACGCCGCCTGCCCAGGGCCACTACCCGGCGCCGCCGCATCCTGGTGCTGAGGCGCCCGCGCCGGCGCCCGCTCCCGCCCCAGTCGCGAAGAAGGGCGGGCGGGCCGGGGGTCTGTTGAAGTCGAGCGCCGTGATGGCGGCGGGCACGATGGTCTCCCGCCTCACCGGCTTCATCCGCTCCGCGCTGATCGTCTCGGCGCTGGGCGTCGGCCTCCTCGGCGACACCTTCCAAGTCGCCTACCAGCTGCCGACGATGATCTACATCCTGACCGTCGGCGGCGGCCTCAACTCCGTCTTCGTGCCGCAGCTCGTGCGCTCCATGAAGGAGGACGAGGACGGCGGCGAGGCGTACGCCAACCGGCTGCTGACCCTGGTGATGGTGGCGCTCGGCACGCTGACCGTACTCGCGGTCCTCGGCGCGCCGTTCCTGATCCGCCTGCTCTCCGACCCGGTCGCCAGCGACCCGGCGGCCAACGAGGTCGGCATTACCTTCGTCCGCTACTTCCTGCCCTCGATCTTCTTCATGGGCGTCCACGTGGTGATGGGGCAGATCCTCAACGCACGCGGGAAGTTCGGCGCGATGATGTGGACCCCGGTCCTGAACAACATCGTCATCATCGTGACGCTCGGCATGTTCATGTGGGTCTACGGCACCGCCGCCGACTCCGGTATGAAGGTCACGAACATCCCGCCGGAGGGCCAGCGGCTCCTCGGCATCGGTGTCCTGCTCGGACTCGTGGTGCAGGCCCTGGCGATGATCCCGTACCTGCGCGAGACCGGGTTCCGGCTGCGGCCGCGCTTCGACTGGAAGGGCCACGGCCTCGGCAAGGCCGTGACACTGGCGAAGTGGACCGTCCTGTTCGTCCTCGCCAACCAGGCCGGCGCGATCGTCGTCACCCAGCTGTCCACTGCTGCGGGCAAGAACTCTCCCGTCGACGGCACCGGCTTCGCCGCCTACGCCAACGCCCAGTTGATCTGGGGACTGCCGCAGGCCATCATCACCGTCTCCCTGATGGCCGCCCTGCTGCCGCGCATCTCGCGCTCGGCGGCCGAGGGCGACAGCGGTGCCATTCGCGACGACATCTCCCAGGGCCTGCGCACCACAGCCGTCGCCATCGTGCCGATCGCCTTCGGCTTCGTAGCGCTCGGCATCCCGATGTGCACGTTGATCTTCGGCTCTTCGGGCACCAGCGAGGCCACGAACATGGGGTACATGCTGATGGCCTTCGGCCTCGGCCTGATCCCGTACTCCGTGCAGTACGTCGTCCTGCGCGCCTTCTACGCCTACGAGGACACCCGCACTCCCTTCTACAACACGGTGATCGTGGCAGCGGTCAACGCGAGCGCCTCTGCGCTCTGTTACTTCCTCCTGCCGGCCCGGTGGGCCGTGGTCGGCATGGCCGCCTCATACGGCCTCGCCTACGCGATCGGTGTCGGCGTCGCCTGGAACCGGCTGCGCAAGCGGCTGGGCGGCGATCTGGACGGCAACCGCGTGCTGCGGACGTATGCCAGGCTCTGCATCGCCTCGGTGCCCGCGGCCCTGCTCAGCGGTGCGGCCTGCTACGGCATCGGCCACTCGATCGGCCAGGGCGTCCTCGGTTCGTTCGCCGCGCTGCTGGGCGGCGGGGCCGTACTGCTCGGAATCTTCTACGTCGCCGCACGCCGCATGCGCATCGAGGAGCTGAACTCACTGGTCGGCATGGTGCGTGGGCGCCTGGGACGCTGAGGCGGGGGTAAGCGCACAACCATCGTCCGCCATCGTGTGTCGTGCATAGCGGCGGACTGTGGGCACAATTGGTTTCGGCGTCGTACGGCGCGCAATGGATGGGGAGGCAGGGAACGACGGTGGCGGAACGGAGCACGGCTGCCGTCGACGTGGCAGACAACAGCGGTGACGAGCCGCTGACCGCCAAGGCGGACCAGTCCACGGCCGACGGGGTGGCCAAGAACCGGGAGCGGGACACGGAAGACGTCGAGGCACAGGGGAGTGGCGGGACCGAAGGTCCAGGGAAGGCCTCACCACCGGAGCTGCACAGCGGCCACAAGCTCGCCAGACGCTACCGACTTGAGGAGTGCGTCACCCGTCTGGACGGATTCAGCAGTTGGCGTGCCGTGGACGAGAAACTGCGCCGCGCCGTCGGGGTTCATACCCTGCCTGCGGACCACTCGCGGGCCCGTTCCGTCCTGGCCGCGGCGCGTTCTTCCGCGCTGCTCGGCGACCCCCGGTTCGTCCAAGTCCTCGACGCCGTCGAGGAGAACGACCTCGTCTACGTCGTCCACGAGTGGCTGCCCGATGCCACCGAACTGACCACGCTGCTGGCCTCCGGCCCACTGGAGGTGTACGACGCCTACCAGATGGTCAGTCAGGTCGCCTCCGCCATGGCCGCCGCCCACCGCGAGGGTCTGGCGCACCTGCGCCTGAACCCGAACGCCGTCCTGCGTGCCTCGACCGGCCAGTGGCGCATCCGCGGTCTCGCCGTGAACGCCGCACTGCGCGGCATCAGCTCCGAGACCCCGCAGCGCACGGACACGGAGGCGATCGGCGCCCTGCTGTACGCGGCGCTCACCCAGCGCTGGCCGTACGAGAGCGACGCCTACGGTCTGTCCGGCCTGCCCAAGGACGTCGGTCTCATCGCCCCCGACCAGGTGCGGGCCGGTGTTCACCGCGGCCTGTCCGAGCTCTGCATGCGGGCACTGGCCAACGACGGCGCGACCGCTTCTCGCCACGAAACCCCGTGCACCACGCCCGAGGAACTGGTGAAGGCGATCGCGGAGATGCCCCGCATCCGCCCGCCGGAGCCCGCCTTCACCGCCCCGCCCGACTACCGGCGCACGACGTACCAGCAGGGGTCGTACGGCCGCCAGGCGCCGCGTCCGGGCGCCACCCAGCCGGTACCGTCTCCGCCGTCCCCGCTGCAGAGCCGCACCGGCAGGGCGCTGAAGTGGGCGGTCTCCGCCCTCCTCATCGCCGCCCTGGGTCTCGGCAGCTGGCAGTTGGCCGACGCGCTCATGGAGCAGGGCGGCAAGGCGGAAGACACGAACCAGACGCAGACGACGGACGGAAACGACAAGAACGGCGACAAGGCCAGGCCGGTCAAGACGCTCAAGGTTCAAGGTGCCCAGGAGTTCGTCGCGAAGGGCGATGCCCAGCACCCCGCCGATGTCGCCAAGACGTACGACGGCGACAGCTCCACGTATTGGAAGACCAACACCTTCGAAGAAGGTCCGCCCCTCGCGCCCTACAAGCCCGGGGTAGGCATCGTCTACGACCTCGGCTCGGCGCAGCAGCTCGCCGCGGCGAGCATCGGGCTCCGCTACAGCGGCAATCACACGACGGTCGAGCTGTACGCGGCCGACTCACTCACGCCGTCCTCGCTGGACTCGATGAAGAAGATCGGTGAGGTCACGACGAGTGGGAGCACCGCCACGGTGAAGGTCACCAAGTCGGTGAAGTCGCAGTACGTGCTCGTGTGGCTCACCGCCGTGCCGTACTCGGGGGCGGATCCGAGCGCGTACAGCAACCCCGGCTACAAGCAGGCCATAACCGACCTGAAGTTCACAGGCTGAGCGATTACTGAAGGGGAGGGGGTCCGATGGCAGATGGCACCGCGTACGGCGACACGAGCGATCAGGACCTCCTGGCCCGGCACGTGGAGGGCGACCCCGAGGCCTTCGGTGAGCTCGTGCGCCGTCACCGCGACCGGCTCTGGGCCGTGGCCCTGCGGACACTGGGGGACCGTGAGGAGGCCGCTGACGCCGTCCAGGACGCCCTCGTCTCCGCGTACCGGGCCGCCCACACCTTCCGCGGTCAGTCGGCCGTCACGACGTGGCTGCACCGGATCACGGTGAACGCCTGCCTGGACCGCGCCCGCAAGGTGGCCTCCCGCAAGACGTCCCCGGTCGACGACACCGAGCGTCTGGAGCAGTTGCTGGAGCCGCACGAGTCGGCCTCGGCGCCGGCGGAGCGCAACGATCTCCACCGCCAGCTCCTTGCGGCGCTCGGCACCCTTCCACGCGACCAGCGGGCCGCCCTGGTTCTCGTGGACATGCAGGGTTACCCGGTCGCCGAGGCCGCACGCATGCTCGACGTGCCGACCGGAACGGTGAAGAGCCGTTGCGCCCGTGGCCGCGCCAGACTCCTTCCGCTCGTCACCCATCTCCGGCCGGAAAACGCCGGAGGCGGAAGAGAGACGGACACGGGGCGGAACCGGACGCAGGGGACATCCGTCCCACCCGCAGCGGGACCGCGTCAGTCGGGTCCGCCGGATACCGGGCCAAGCGATTCAGCTGCTGTGAAGGGCGGAGGTGGGCGAGCGTGACATCCACGACAGACACGGCCGGGCACCCGGACGTCGCGGAGATCTCCGACCTCACCGAAGGCCTGCTCCCGCCGTCCCGGAGCACGGACGTACGACAGCACCTGGACGGGTGCGAGCTCTGCGCGGACGTCTACGCCTCGCTGGAGGAGATCCGAGGGCTGCTGGGCACTCTGCCGGGCCCCCCGAGCATGCCCGCCGATGTCGCCGGCAGGATCGACGCCGCTCTGGCCGCAGAGGCCCTGCTGCATGCCACGACTCCTGATGCCGTGGACGCTGCGGCGCCCGTCGACATGTCGTCGACCCGGTCCCGGTCCGACGCGGAGCCCGACGCGGACGACAGCGCGCATGTTTCACGTGAAACAGCGGCAGCCGCAGACCGTCCGGTCCGTCCCACGAGTCACGCCCGCGCCTCGACCACCGGCCCCGGCCGCAAGGAGCGCAAGCGGGGCGGCCGGCGTAGGGTCGCCGTCCTGGGCACCGTATTCACGGTCGCCGCCCTGGGCTTCGGTTCCGTGCTGCTGTCCTCGCTCAACGACGGCAAGCCGTCCGGCCCCGAGGGACACGGACGGCAGTCCGCCTCCGCCGACACCTTCTCCGAGGGCCGGCTGGAGAAGCAGGTCACCGATCTTCTTGCCAAGACCGCGGGAGGCGGGTCTCGTGCTCCGCACACCCTGGGCACGAATTCCATCCCAGGGTCGGAAGCACCCCATCTCTTCAAGCAGCCCACGGTTCCCGAGTGCGTCCAGAAGGGCATCAGCCAAGGCGACGCGGCGCTCGCGACCAAGGCAGGCCGCTACCAAGGGACCAAGGCACTCCTCGTCGTGCTGCCCGACCCTTCTGACGGCACCCGGGTCACGGCCTACGTCATGGACGCGACCTGTATGACCGACCCGTCGTCCGGCACAGCAAAGGTTCTGCTCAAGCAGTCCTACGCCCGCTCCTGAGCGCGCGTACTTCGTCTTCGTCCCTGCGTGGTATCTCCTGCGGTGGCGCATCTCCGTGTGCCCGGACACAGCGGGAATGCGCGCCCCTTAGGATCCGTTGGGTGGGGTGAGAGTTCTGAGAAGGGCTCCCCCGGTCCTACGACGTAGTCCAGAGACGAGGAATCAGGCCGTGAGCGACGTCCGAAACGTGATCATCATCGGCTCCGGGCCCGCCGGCTACACGGCGGCGCTCTACACCGCGCGCGCGGCGCTGAAGCCGCTGGTGTTCGAAGGCGCTGTCACCGCGGGTGGGGCGCTGATGACCACCACCGAGGTGGAGAACTTCCCGGGCTTCCAGGACGGCATCATGGGCCCCGAACTCATGGACAACATGCGCGCCCAGGCCGAGCGTTTCGGCGCCGAGCTCGTACCGGACGACATCGTCAACGTCGACCTGACCGGTGAGATCAAGACGGTCACGGACACCGCGGGCACGGTCCACAGGGCCAAGACCGTCATCGTCGCCACCGGCTCGCAGCACCGCAAGCTCGGCCTGCCGAACGAGGACGCCCTCTCCGGCCGTGGTGTCTCCTGGTGCGCCACCTGTGACGGCTTCTTCTTCAAGGACCAGGACATCGCCGTGATCGGCGGCGGCGACACCGCGATGGAGGAGGCCACCTTCCTCTCGCGCTTCGCCAAGTCCGTGACGATCGTCCACCGCCGTGACACCCTGCGCGCCTCCAAGGCGATGCAGGACCGCGCTTTCGCCGACCCGAAGATCAAGTTCGTGTGGGACAGCGAAGTCGCCGAGGTGCAGGGCGACCAGAAGCTGGCCGCCCTGAAGCTGCGCAACGTCAAGACCGGCGAGCTCTCCGTCCTCCCGGTGACCGGCCTGTTCATCGCGATCGGCCACGACCCGCGCACCGAGCTCTTCAAGGGGCAGCTGGAGCTCGACGAAGAGGGCTACCTGAAGGTGGACGCCCCTTCCACGCGGACGAACCTGACCGGCGTCTTCGGCGCCGGTGACGTGGTCGACCACACCTACCGCCAGGCGATCACCGCGGCCGGCACCGGCTGCTCCGCCGCTCTCGACGCCGAGCGCTTCATCGCCGCCCTCGCGGACGAAGAGAAGGCCGAGCCCGAGAAGACCGCTGTCTGACCCCCATCCGCCCCACGCATCAACCAGTTAAGGAGCCCGCCGTGGCCGGCACCCTGAAGCATGTGACCGACGATTCCTTCGAGCAGGATGTCCTCAAGAGCGACAAGCCCGTCCTGGTGGACTTCTGGGCCGCCTGGTGCGGCCCGTGCCGTCAGATCGCGCCGTCTCTTGAGGCCATCGCCGCCGAGTACGGCGACAAGATCGAGGTCGTCAAGCTGAACATCGATGAGAACCCGGGTACGGCCGCCAAGTACGGCGTCATGTCCATCCCGACCCTGAACGTCTACCAGCATGGCGAGGTCGCCAAGACCATCGTCGGGGCGAAGCCGAAGAACGCGATCGTCCGCGACCTTGAGGACTTCATCGCTGAGTGACGTTTCACGTGAAACACGAATGGGCCGGCCCTGAGGGGTCGGCCCATTCGTTTTAGAGCGGCCGGAGCACCGGCTCCTTCTGTACAGCTCCCAGCAGCCGGTCCAGCGCCATCTCCACGTCCTCCTTCCAGGAGAGCGTGGTGCGCAGCTCCAGCCGCAGTCGCGGGTACGTGGGATGAGGCCGGACCGTCTTGAAGCCCACCGCCAGGAGATGATCGGCGGGCAGAAGGCAGGCGGGTTCTTTCCAGCGCGCGTCCCCGAAGGCCTCGATCGCCCTGAAGCCCCGCCGCAGCAGATCCTTGGCGACCGTCTGGACCATCACACGCCCCAGCCCCTGGCCCTGGTAGCCCGGCATGATGAACGCGGTCATCAGCTGCACGGCGTCGGGCGACACAGGGCTGGTGGGGAACGCCGTAGAGCGGGGGACATAAGCCGGAGGTGCATACAGCACGAAGCCCACCGGCACCTCGTCGACATACACGACCCTGCCGCAGGATCCCCAGTCCAGCAGGACGGCGGAGATCCAGGCTTCCTTCTCCAGCGCGGGCGTGCCCGCCTTTACCGCGGCCTGGCCACTGACGGGGTCCAACTCCCAGAAGACACACGCGCGACAGCGCTGGGGAATGTCCTGAAGGTTGTCCAGCGTGAGCGGTACGAGCCGACGCCCCATGAAGGCTGTTCCTCGCTTCCTTCGTCCGCCGCGTCGCGGGCGGCCGTCAGAGCGCTCCGTTCCCTGAGCAGGCTACCGACGAACCCGCCGATCGCGCCCAGTCCCAGGCCCGCGCTCACGATTCCGGTGCGGCTCACCGTTCGCATGGCCCCTGCCTCTCCCCTCAGAGGTGCTGCCGGTTGGATGCGCCATACCCGAACGCATCGTATCCACGATGCGATTCCACCGATACCGCCTGAAAGCAAAGAGCGGGCCGTGTCCGGTACACACCGGACACGGCCCGCCCCGACGACCTCGGGCGACATCACCCTGACGGCCGGAGGCTCAGTCCTCGGCCTCCTCGGAATCGCCGTCCAGAAGGCCCTTCTGCAAGACCGGTCCCTCGCCAGGCGCGAGGCTGCCGAGGATCCGCTCAAGGTCCTCCATCGAGGCGAACTCGACGGTGATCTTGCCCTTCTTCTGGCCCAGATCGACCTTCACCCGTGTCTCGAAACGGTCCGAGAGACGGCTCGCAAGGTCGGTCAGCGCCGGCGAAACCCGGGTACCGGCCCGCGGTCCCTTGGCGCGCTGAGCCGACTGAGGCCGGGACCCCATCAAGGTCACGATCTCCTCGACGGCCCGCACCGACAGCCCCTCGGCCACGATCCGATGAGCCAGCCGGTCCTGCTCCTCCGAGTCATCGACGGAGAGCAGCGCCCGCGCGTGTCCGGCGGACAGCACACCTGCTGCCACACGACGCTGGACAGCCGGCGAGAGCCTCAGCAGACGCAGGGTGTTGGAGACCTGCGGACGGGAACGCCCGATGCGGTCCGCCAGCTGGTCGTGCGTGCAGTTGAAGTCCTTCAGCAGCTGGTCGTAGGCGGCGGCCTCCTCCAGCGGGTTCAGCTGGGCACGGTGGAGGTTCTCCAGGAGGGCGTCCAGGAGGAGCTTCTCGTCCTCTGTGGCCCGCACGATCGCCGGGATCGCCTCCAGGCCGGCCTCACGGCAGGCCCGCCAGCGCCGCTCACCCATGATGAGCTCATAGTGCACGGGGCCGGTCTGCCGAACGACGACGGGCTGGAGGAGACCGACCTCCTTGATGGAGGTGACGAGTTCCTGGAGCGCGTCCTCGTCGAAGACCTCTCGCGGCTGACGCGGGTTCGGCGTGATGGAGTCGAGGGGGAGCTCCGCGAAGTGGACGCCCATGGGAGGCGCGGGCGTCTCCGCGGCGCCGTTGGTCGACGGCTCCTCGGTTTCATGTGAAACAGGCGGCAGCGTGGCCACCTTCGCCGCGGCCACACCGCGGTCGGTGGTCAGTACCGGAACAGCCGCCGGGGACGTCGAAACAGCACCCCCCATCGCGGCCGGAGTCACCGTCTTCTCTGTCGGGGCAGCAGGGATCAGTGCGCCGAGACCACGGCCCAACCCCCTCCGTCGCTCGCTCACTGGATCCCCTCCACCATGCTCGGGTCGCTCTGTGCGCCGATGTGGGCCTGTGTCGCGTCGTAGGAGACACCGACACCCTTCAGCGCGATTTCTCGTGCCGCCTCAAGATAGGACAAGGCACCGCTCGATCCTGGATCGTAGGTCAGCACCGTCTGTCCATAGCTCGGCGCCTCGGAGATGCGGACCGAGCGAGGAATGCTCGTCCGCAGCACCTCGTCACCGAAGTGGCTGCGCACCTCGTCCGCGACCTGGGACGCGAGGCGCGTCCGGCCGTCGTACATGGTGAGCAGGATCGTCGAGACGTGCAGGGCGGGGTTGAGGTGCCCCCGCACCAGGTCGACGTTGCGCAGCAGCTGGCCCAGGCCCTCCAGCGCGTAGTACTCGCACTGGATCGGGATGAGGACCTCCTGACCGGCCACCAGCGCATTGACCGTCAGCAGGCCGAGCGAGGGCGGGCAATCGATGAGGATGTAGTCCAGCGGCTGCTCGTAGGCCTGGATCGCCCGCTCCAGTCGGCTCTCCCGGGCCACCAGAGATACCAGCTCGATCTCCGCACCGGCGAGATCGATCGTGGCAGGGGCGCAGAAGAGACCCTCGACATCAGGAACCGCCTGGACGACCTCGGCAAGCGGCTTGCTCTCGACCAGTACGTCGTAGATGGAAGGGACTTCGGCATGATGGTCGATACCCAGCGCGGTGGACGCATTGCCCTGCGGGTCGAGGTCGATCACCAGGACACGGCCACCGTGCAAGGCAAGCGAAGCGGCAAGGTTGACGGTCGTCGTCGTCTTGCCCACTCCACCCTTCTGGTTGGCGACCACCATGACGCGGGTCTGCTCGGGCCGTGGCAGCCCTTCACCGGCGCGGCCCAGAGCCTCCACCGCCAGTTGAGCAGCACGACCGATCGGGGTGTCGTCCATGGGGGGCGGTGTTTCACGTGAAACATCCTCCCCCATCGACTCGGTACGGGGACCGGGGACCGGATCGGTCATCGGTCCCGCGATGTTGGCGTCGGACCGCAAGGATTCACTCTCCTCGACTTCAGGCTCGCAATGAACAGAGCCTCCCATGCCTTCGGGGTCGTGAACCAGTGAGGCCTGTTGTTCTGTGGAGAAATCCACCTCTGTGGACAACTCCACACCCTGTCCGAGTGATCCGAGGGGCTTACGGTCGCGGGGTTCGGCCGCGGCGCGGCCCCGGCTGATGATGCCGTGCAGCAGTGAGCGACGTTTCACGTGAAACACGATGCACAGCAGATGCGGACAAACTGTCGCGACACTCCGGCATGCGTAGGTTTGGCAGCTTGTGTGGAGTACGTCTCGTCGTCAGGACGGATCAGCACGGATCAGCGGCGCCGACGCGTACGCCCTGTTCGGGCCGCCTTCGCTCGCTTCGCCGCGAAGCGCACACCGCCCGGACTCTCGCCAACCTCGACCCGCACAACGGTGGACAGCGGATCGACCAAGCCCTCACCGACCTGAAGGATGGACGTCCGCACGGCACCGAGCTTGCTCAACGCTGTGGAAGCGCTCTTGAGCTCCTCCTCGGCGGTGTCGCCCTTGAGCGCGAGCATCTCGCCGTACGGGCGCAGCAGCGGGATGCCCCAGGTCGCCAGTCGGTCCAGAGGAGCCACGGCTCGCGCCGTCACCACATGGACAGGTGTGAGTTTTCCCATGACCTCCTCAGCCCTGCCACGCACGACCGTCACATGGTCCAAGCCCAGCAGCTCGACGACCTCGGTCAAGAAGGTCGTACGCCGCAGCAGGGGCTCCAGCAGCGTGATCTTCAGGTCCTCCCGGACGAGCGCCAGGGGGATGCCGGGCAGGCCGGCGCCCGAACCGACATCGCACACGGTCACGCCCTCGGGCACGACCTCCGAGAGCACCGCGCAGTTCAGCAGGTGCCGCTCCCAGAGTCGAGGCACTTCACGCGGGCCGATCAGCCCACGCTGCACGCCCGCCTCAGCGAGCAGCTCCGCGTATCGGACCGCGTCCGCGAAGCGATCACCGAACACCTCGCGCGCCTGCTCGGGCGCGGGGGGAAGCTCCGCTTCCTCCGTCACGGGGGACCGTCCTTCCGTACGGCATCAGCGCCCCGAGCGCCGACACCAGAACCACCAGAACTATCAGGCTGACAAAGTTCGGCCCCGCCTGCGCAACAGACGGGGCCGAAGGAACGTGCGGTCTCAGGCGGGAAGCACAACGACGAAGCGCTGCGGCTCCTCGCCCTCGGACTCACTGCGCAGGCCGGCGGACTTGACCGCGTCGTGCACGACCTTGCGCTCGAACGGCGTCATCGGCTCCAGCTTCACGGCCTCGCCGGTGTTCCTGACCTCGGCGGCGGCCTTGGCGCCCAGCTCGGACAGCTCGGTCCGCTTCTTGGCGCGGTAGCCCGCGATGTCCAGCATCAGACGGCTGCGATCCCCGGTCTCCCGGTGTACGGCCAGGCGTGTCAGCTCTTGCAGGGCTTCCAGCACCTCGCCGTCGCGGCCCACCAGCTTCTGCAGATCGCGGCTGCCCGAGTCGCTGACGATGGAGACAGCGGCCCGGTCGGCCTCGACGTCCATGTCGATGTCGCCGTCGAGATCGGCGATGTCGAGCAGACCCTCAAGGTAGTCCGCCGCGATCTCGCCCTCCTGCTCCAGGCGGGTCAGGGTGTCTGCACCCTCGGCAGCGGCGGAGGTGGTGCCTTCCGTCACGGGATGGACTCCTTCTTACTTCTTGGACGGGGACTTGGGCCGCTGCGGGCCCTTGCGCTGTCCGGACTGGGCCTTGCTGCGGGCACCCGCGCCGGGCTTCTGAGCAGCCTTCTTGGCGGCGGGCTTGGCGTCCTCGGGCTCGTCGTCGGACTTGCTGAGAGAAGTCGTCTCGTCATCGGACTTGCTGAGCGACGTCGTCTCACCGGCCTTAGCGGCGCTGGACTGACGCTGGGACTTGGACTGCCGCTTGGGCTGCTGGCGCTTGGGAGCAGCTGCGCTCGTCGGCGTACCGTCCTCGGTCTGGGCGACGGCAGCGGCCTCGCCCTTCGCCACGGTGCCGTCCGCCTGGGCCGCGAGTCCCGCCTTGTTCAGGCCGTTGATGAACTTCCGCTCGAACTCGTTACGGTCACGGCCCTTGGCCACGATCGCCTTGACGATGGCCTTCTCACCGCGGCCGCGCGTCTTGCCGTGGTGCGTGACGTGCTTGTGCAGTCGCTCCAGGTACGCGGCCTGCGCCTTGGAACCCGGGGTCGGGTTGTTGCGGATGACATACATCTGCTGGCCCATGGTCCACACGTTGGTGGTCAGCCAGTAGACAAGGACACCGACTGGGAAGTTGATGCCGAAGACGGCGAACATGACCGGGAAGACGTACATCAGCATCTTCTGCTGCTGCATGAACGGCGTCTTCACCGTGGTGTCGACGTTCTTCGTCATCAGCTGGCGCTGCGTGTAGAACTGCGACGCAGACATCATGACGATCATGATCGCCGTGACGACCCGGACGTCGGTCAGTGTGGCGCCGAGCTGGGCCACCTTGTCCGCACCGTCGGTGAACTTCGCCGCCAGCGGGGCACCGAAGATGTGTGCCTTACGCGCGCTGGTCAGCAGGTCGTCGTCGATGACGCCGATCGTCTTGCCCGTCGCGATGCTGTTGAGCACGTGGTAAAGCGCGAAGAAGAACGGGGACTGCGCCAGGATGGGAAGGCACGAGGAGAGCGGGTTGGTACCCGTCTCCTTGTACAGCTTCATCATCTCTTCGGACTGACGCTGCTTGTCGTTCTTGTAGCGCTCCTGGATCTTCTTCATCTCGGGCTGAAGCGTCTGCATCGCCCGGGTCGCCTTGATCTGCTTCACAAAGAGCGGGATCAGGCAGATACGGATCAGGATCACCAGGGACACGATGGACAGGCCCCAGGCCCACCCGGTGTCATCGCCGAAGAGGGCGCCGTACACCGTGTGGAACTGGACGATGACCCAGGAGACCGGTGTCGTGATGAAGCTGAAGAAACTGGCAATCGTGTCCACTAATCATGCTCCTTGGGCATGGGACGGGGTCTCTGCGGCCGGGCTCGAAGGAGCCTGCCCCTCGGTGGCCGGTTCGGCGGAGGAGGGCCCGCCCTTGCTTGCACGCCAGGCGTTACGCAGAATTTCGTGCCACCGCGGACGCTTGCGCGGCGGGACATGGTCCACACCGCCCAGCGACCACGGGTTGCACCGCAGGATGCGCCAAGCCGTCAGTGCCGTGCCCTTGATCGCACCATGGCGGTCAATGGCCTGGTAGCCGTAGTGAGAACACGACGGGTAGTACTTGCACACCGGCCCGAGCAGCGGGCTGATGGTCCACTGGTACAGCTTGATCAGCGCCAGCAGCGGGTACTTCATCGCGCGCCCCCTCCCAGCAGCCGCTGAAGGGCGGCATCCAGGTCTTGGGCCAGTTGTGCATGGTCGGCGTCACCCGCACCGGGCAGCGCTCGTACGACTACCAGGCTACCGGGGGGCAACAGGGCGACTCGATCGCGCATCAGATGACGAAGCCTGCGCTTCACCTTGTTACGCACCACCGCACCGCCCACGGCCTTGCTGACGACGAAACCCGCACGCGTCGGGGGAGCGCTCTCCCCGGGCGCGTGCGGGTCCGTGGCACCGCTACGAAAGTGGACGACGAGATACGGGCGTCCAGCCCGACGGCCTCGTCGTACCGCGGTCGCGAAGTCCTCGCGCCGCCTCAGCCGGTTCTCGGTGGGCAGCACGACGTCATGACCTGACCGGAATCAGGCGGACAGGCTTGCGCGACCCTTGCCACGACGGTTCGCGAGAATCGCGCGGCCGGCACGGGTACGCATCCGCAGGCGGAAGCCGTGGGTCTTGGCGCGACGACGGTTGTTCGGCTGGAAGGTGCGCTTGCTCACTCGGGGGCTCCAGAAAGAAATCGGTTTTCGCGGGGTGCCGTCTTGGCTGTCACCGTGCGCCCACGAGTAGCTCGCATCACGCCCGAGTGCACCGCTGACCGATCACCCAAATGATCTGTGCCCATCGGAGGCAGGCGGCAGCAGCCATCGACAACTCGACCTGGTTACGGTACGCGCGGCTGCGCCATCCGGTCAAACCAGCGGTCACGAGGAGACACTATCCACAGGCTGGGGACAACAACTTGAACCGCAGCCGTCGCCCTGACTACCTTGGCTGGACTCCGATTCGTTCCCTTGTACCTGCGCCACCCCATTTGAATCCCAACCCGTCCCGAACCACACGTTCGTGGGACCCGTGAGAGAGCGTGCCCTGTGGCTGACGTGCCTGCCGATCTTGCCGCAGTGTGGCCACGAGTAATGGAGCAACTTCTCGGTGAGGGCCGTGGGCAGGGGGTCGAGGGGAAGGACGAACACTGGATCCGGCGCTGCCAGCCGCTCGCGCTCGTGGCGGACACCGCACTGCTCGCCGTACCGAACGAATTCGCGAAAGGCGTGCTCGAAGGCCGCCTCGCCCCGATCGTCAGCGAGACACTGAGCCGCGAGTGCGGCCGTCCGATCCGCATCGCGATCACCGTCGACGACTCCGCCGGCGAACCCGCGCCCCCGCCGCCCCGCCCCCAGCCGCGCTACGAGGAGCCCGAACTCCCCTCCGGCCAGTACGAGGGGTACGGCCGCCACCGCGCCGACGACCGCATGCCGGGCCGCTCCGAGCAGCGCCCCGGCCCCCAGGGCGACCACTCGCCCCGCGGCGACCAGATTCCGACCCCCCGTCCCGCGTATCCCTCGGAGTACCAGCGCCCCGAGCCGGGCTCGTGGCAGCGCCAGCCCCAGGACGAGTACAGCTGGCAGCAGCCGCGGCTCGGCTTCCCCGAGCGCGACCCGTACGCGTCGCCGTCGCAGGACTCGTACGGGCAGGAGTCGTACGGACAGGAGTCGTACGGCTCACCGTCACAGGACTCATACGGCCCGTCCGCACAGGACGGATACCGCCCGCCGTCGCAGGAATACCGTCCGCAGTCGATGGAGCGCCCGTCGTACGACTCACAGCGGCCCGAGTACGACCAGCGGCCCGAGTACGACCAGCGACCGGACTACGACCAGCCGCGCTCCGAGTACGACCAGCGCGACGCCCGCCGGGACCGGTCCGAGCCGTCGTCCGGTGCCGGTCATGTGCACCGCGGCGGACCGGTCGGCTCGACGCTGCCCGCCTCCAGCGGCGCCCCGGGACCGCTGGCCGCCCAGCCCGCGCCGGCGACCGGTCCCGGCGAGCCGACCGCGCGGCTGAACCCGAAGTACCTCTTCGACACGTTCGTCATCGGCGCCTCGAACCGATTCGCGCACGCGGCCGCAGTCGCCGTCGCCGAGGCGCCCGCGAAGGCGTACAACCCTCTCTTCATCTACGGGGAGTCCGGGCTCGGCAAGACGCACCTGCTGCACGCGATCGGGCACTACGCGCGCAGCCTCTACCCCGGCACGCGCGTGCGGTACGTGAGCTCCGAGGAGTTCACCAACGAGTTCATCAACTCCATCCGTGACGGCAAGGGCGACAGCTTCCGCAAGCGGTACCGCGAGATGGACATCCTGCTCGTCGACGACATCCAGTTCCTCGCGGACAAGGAGTCGACGCAGGAGGAGTTCTTCCACACCTTCAATACGCTCCACAACGCGAACAAGCAGATCGTGCTCTCCAGCGACCGGCCGCCCAAGCAGCTGGTGACCCTGGAGGACCGGCTGCGGAACCGTTTCGAGTGGGGTCTGATCACGGACGTCCAGCCGCCCGAGCTGGAGACGCGTATCGCCATCCTTCGCAAGAAGGCGGTGCAGGAGCAGCTCAACGCCCCGCCGGAGGTACTGGAGTTCATCGCGTCCCGGATCTCGCGCAACATCCGCGAGCTGGAGGGCGCGCTGATCCGGGTGACGGCGTTCGCGTCGCTCAACCGGCAGCCGGTGGACCTGGGACTGACGGAGATCGTCCTCAAGGACCTGATCCCGGGCGGCGAGGACTCGGCCCCCGAGATCACCTCGACGGCCATCATGGGCGCGACCGCCGACTACTTCGGGCTCACGGTCGAGGATCTGTGCGGCACCTCGCGCGGCCGCGCGCTGGTGACCGCGCGGCAGATCGCCATGTACCTGTGCCGTGAGCTGACGGACCTCTCCCTGCCGAAGATCGGCGCGCTGTTCGGCGGCCGCGACCACACCACGGTGATGCACGCCGACCGCAAGATCCGCAATCTGATGGCTGAGCGACGCTCCATCTACAACCAGGTCACCGAGCTGACGAACCGCATCAAGAACGGCTGACACAAAGGGCCGGCAGAAACGGTTTGCGGCGCCGGTCGGTCGCCGGTCGGTCGCCGGTCGGTCGCCGGTCGTACGGCGCTGAGGGCGCTGAGGGCGCTGAGGGCGCTGAGGGCGCTGAGGGCGCTCCGGGACGAGTTCCCGGGGCGCCCTTCGTCGTTCCGCAGCCGTACACGCGGCCGTCCGCTGTTCGATTACCTGCCGCGTTACGGCCTCTCTCCACAGATCCGGTGACTTTCTCCCGTCCACACCCTGGGGACTGGGAAGTTGTCCAGATCGTGTCCACAGAGGCTCCAGCTGAAAGATCATCAGGCCAGGTCAGATACTTGTGGATTGGTGGACGAAGGATCTCCACAGGCTGTGGATGAAGAGATGATCCACAGCCTGTGCATCGAGTTGTCCACCGGCAACCCACAGGCTGAGGCAGGTTGTCCCCAGTGATCGCCTGCTTCTCCACATCACTGTCCACTGTTCGGCAACACGACGCGCCCTCTCACCGGGCCGAGTGAAAGGCGTCACACAAAGATGCCGGGTTGGGCTGTGGGAAAGGTGGGCAAAGCTGGGGACGACTCTGGGGAGAAGTAGCCCGAGGCTGTGCATGGGGTGTGCAGAACTTTCCGTTCTCCACAGAGACGTGCAGTTGTCCACCGCCTCCGCCCACAGGACCCGTGGACAAAATCTCCCGCCTGACCTGCGCAAACGCGGTTATCCACGGTATCCACACCCCCTACTACTACTAACAACTAGAGAGAGCTGGGAATCCGTTTCGAAGGGGGTCCTGTGCACAACTCGCTGTCCGGCTCCCGGCTGCCCCTCGTCACGACTTGACCCCGAGAGGCACCTACTGTCAGTGCGGTGCGTCAGACTGTTCCCGGTGTCCTTCCCCTCGAAGGGGCCGACAACACCGAGACAGACGACGAAGCCAGGCAGGCCGAGAAGCGCCGGCAACAGCAGGAGGCGGCAACAGTGAAGATCCGGGTGGAACGCGACGTACTCGCGGAGGCAGTGGCCTGGGCGGCACGCAGTCTCCCGGCCCGTCCGCCGGCGCCTGTCCTCGCCGGCCTTCTGCTGAAGGCCGAGGACGGCCAGCTGAGCCTGTCCAGCTTCGACTACGAGGTCTCCGCACGCGTGTCCGTGGAGGCGGAGATCGAGGAGGAGGGCACGGTCCTCGTCTCCGGCCGCCTGCTGGCCGACATCTGCCGCGCCCTCCCCAACCGCCCGGTGGAGATCTCCACAGACGGTGTACGGGCGACGGTGGTGTGCGGCTCCTCGCGGTTCACACTCCACACCCTGCCTGTGGAGGAGTACCCGGCCCTGCCGCAGATGCCGAACGCCACGGGCACGGTCCCCGGAGAGGTCTTCGCCGCCGCCGCCTCCCAGGTCGCCATCGCCGCCGGCCGCGACGACACGCTGCCCGTCCTCACCGGTGTACGCATCGAGATCGAGGGCGACACGGTCACGCTGGCCTCCACCGACCGCTACCGCTTCGCGGTTCGCGAGTTCCTGTGGAAGCCGGAGAACCCGGAGGCATCCGCGGTCGCCCTGGTGCCCGCCAAGACGCTCCTGGACACCGCCAAGGCGCTCACGAGCGGCGACAGCGTCATCCTGGCGCTGTCCGGCTCCGGCGCGGGCGAGGGCCTGATCGGCTTCGAGGGCGCCGGCCGTCGTACGACGACCCGCCTCCTGGAGGGCGACCTCCCGAAGTACCGCTCGCTGTTCCCGACGGAGTTCAACTCCATCGCCGTCATCGAGACCGCCCCCTTCGTGGAGGCCGTCAAGCGTGTGGCCCTGGTCGCCGAGCGCAACACCCCGGTTCGGCTCAGCTTCGAGCAGGGTGTGCTCATCCTGGAGGCCGGCTCCAGCGACGACGCACAGGCTGTGGAAAGGGTTGACGCCCAGCTGGAGGGCGACGACGTCTCGATCGCCTTCAACCCGACGTTCCTGCTCGACGGCCTGAGCGCCATCGACTCCCCGGTGGCCCAGCTGTCCTTCACGACATCCACCAAGCCCGCGCTGCTCAGCGGCAAGCCGGCCCTGGACGCCGAGGCGGACGAGGCCTACAAGTACCTGATCATGCCGGTGCGGCTGAGCGGCTGAGCGGCTGAGCGAACCCCTTCAGAGAACCGCAGGTCGGGCCTACGTCTGAGCGTGTATGCCCACAGATGTGCGCAGGCGTCCGGGTTTAGGCTCGGACGCAGGTACGAAAGTGCCGCGGTACGAAAGTGCCGTCTCGCCACGTCGCAGAACCTAAGGAACAACTGATGGAGCTCGGTCTCGTCGGCCTCGGCAAGATGGGCGGCAACATGCGCGAGCGGATACGCCGCGCAGGCCACACCGTCGTCGGATACGACCGCAACCCGGACCTCGCCGATGTCCACAGCCTGGAAGAGCTTGTGGGCAAGCTCAAGGGCCCGCGCGTCGTCTGGGTGATGGTCCCGGCCGGAGCCGCCACCCAGTCGACCGTCGACGAACTGGCAGAACTGCTGGAGCCCGGTGACGTCGTCGTGGACGGCGGGAACTCGCGGTGGACGGACGACGAGAAGCACGCACAGGAGCTGGCGGCCAAGGGCATCGGCTTCGTCGACTGCGGCGTCTCCGGCGGCGTCTGGGGCCTGGAGAACGGCTACGCGCTGATGTATGGCGGCGACGCGGAGAACGTCGCCAAGGTGCGGCCGATCTTCGACGCCCTCAAGCCGGAGGGCGAGGTCGGCTCGGTGCACGCCGGCAAGGTCGGCGCCGGCCACTTCGCGAAGATGGTCCACAACGGCATCGAGTACGCGATGATGCAGGCCTACGCCGAGGGCTGGGAACTGCTGGAGAAGGTCGACTCCGTGACCGACGTCCGGGAGGTCTTCCGCTCCTGGCAGGAGGGCACGGTCATCCGCTCCTGGCTGCTCGACCTCGCGGTGAACGCCCTCGACAAGGACGAGCACCTGGACAAGCTCAAGGGTTTTGCCCAGGACTCCGGTGAGGGACGCTGGACTGTGGAGGCCGCCATCGACAACGCGGTGCCGCTGCCGGCGATCACCGCCTCGCTGTTCGCGCGGTTCGCCTCCCGCCAGGAGGACTCGCCGCAGATGAAGATGGTCGCTGCGCTGCGGAACCAGTTCGGCGGCCACGCGGTCGAGAAGAAGTAATCGCTCGAGAAAGAAATCGGTCGAAAAGAAAACGGTCGAGAAGTAATCCACAGGGCTGCTCAGCGGTCCACAACCCTGGGGGAGGTCGGCGAACGACCATGCACGTCACGCATCTGTCGCTGGCCGACTTCCGCTCGTACGCCCGGGTCGAGGTTCCGCTGGACCCGGGCGTCAGCGCCTTCGTGGGCCCCAACGGGCAGGGCAAGACCAACCTCGTCGAGGCCGTCGGCTACCTCGCCACCCTGGGCAGCCACCGTGTCTCCTCCGACGCCCCCCTGGTCCGCATGGGCGCCGACCGCGCGGTCATCCGGGCGCAGGTCAAGCAGGGCGAGCGTCAGCAGCTGGTGGAGCTGGAGCTGAATCCCGGCAAGGCCAACCGTGCCCGGATCAACAGATCCTCGCAGGTCAGGCCACGTGACGTGCTCGGCATCGTGCGGAGCGTCCTCTTCGCGCCGGAAGACCTCGCCCTGGTCAAGGGCGATCCCGGCGAGCGGCGCCGCTTCCTCGACGAGCTGATCACCGCCCGCTCCCCGCGTATGGGCGGCGTCCGCTCCGACTACGAGCGGGTCCTCAAGCAGCGCAACACCCTCCTCAAGACGGCCGCGCTGGCCCGTCGGCACGGCGGCCGCTCCATGGACCTGTCCACCCTCGACGTGTGGGACCAGCACCTCGCGCGCGTGGGCGCCGAACTGCTGGCCCAGCGCCTCGACCTGATCGCGGCGCTCCAGCCGCTCGCGGACAAGGCGTACGAGCAGCTGGCCCCCGGCGGCGGTCCGGTCGTCCTGGAGTACAAGCCGTCCGCTCCGGGCGAGGCCCACACGCGTGAGGGCCTCAACGAGCAGCTGATGGCCGCGCTCGCCGAGGCCCGCAAGCAGGAGATCGAGCGGGGCGTGACCCTCGTGGGGCCCCACCGGGACGATGTGCTGCTCAGACTCGGTCAGCTGCCGGCCAAGGGCTACGCCTCCCACGGCGAGTCGTGGTCCTACGCGCTGTCGCTGCGCCTGGCGTCCTACGACCTGCTGCGGGCCGAGGGCAACGAGCCGGTGCTCGTCCTCGACGACGTCTTCGCCGAGCTGGACACCCGCCGCCGCGAGCGCCTGGCCGAGCTGGTCGCGCCCGGGGAGCAGGTCCTGGTGACCGCCGCGGTCGACGACGACGTACCGCACGTACTGGCGGGGACCCGGTTCATGGTGTCGGACGGGACTGTGGAGCGCGCATGAGCACGGACGGACCCGCCCCCGGCCCCGGCGAGAACAAGACACCCGAACCCTCCGGAGTGGACCTCGCGCGCGTGGCGCTCAGGGCGGCCAGGGACCAGGCACGCGCGCGTGGGGACGCGGCGCAGCAGAAGAAGCAGGCGCGGCGCGGCGGCCTGCGCTCCGGCGCGCGCGCCGACGGCCGCGATCCCATGGCGCTCGGCGCCGCCATCAACCGGCTCATCACCGAGCGGGGTTGGGAGACGCCGGCCGCGGTGGGCGGGGTGATGGGCCGTTGGCCGCAGATCGTCGGCGAGGACCTCGCCAAGCACTGCGTGCCGGAGAAGTACGACGAGGACGAGCGGGTTCTCGTCGTGCGCTGCGACTCCACGGCCTGGGCGACGAACCTGCGCCTGCTCGCCCCGCAGTTGGTCGCGCGTCTCAACGAGGACCTCGGCCACGGCGCCGTGACGCTGATCAAGGTGAACGGCCCCAATGGCCCCGCCCGCCGCTTCGGCCCCCTGCGCGCCCCCGGAAGCACGGGTCCCGGCGACACCTACGGGTGACCTACCTCACATCAACTGCCGTCGGCGGCCTGGACGAACCACCGTCGGCGCCTCCGTCGTGGAACGCCACGCGGTTGCGAATACCGAGCTGACTCCCAAGTAGCCAAGGGTTGACAGCCGGAAGCGCTGAGTGCCTCCGTGAGCCTCTTGAAGCCCCGTTCCGTATATGGGGACCCGGCGGAGACCGGTTCAGGGCGGCACATGAGGACTCAGGTACCGGCAAAGCCCCATCACTGTCGGCGCTACCGGTAGACTGGAAGCTAATCCCGCCCCAAACGTGGGGACCGTCCGGGAAAAGCTGAGCAACGCTGATCAAGGCTTACCAACGCAACATGCCGCAGCCGCTCCGGCAACCCTCCCCCAGAGGGGGCACCCCCAGGAGCCTGGCTCGAGCTGTGCCAGAAAGGGCGCTTCGTGGCCGATTCCGGCAACCCCAACGAGAACATCCTGTCCACCGAGGCCGCGGCCGTCATCGCCGAGGCCTCAGTCACGGCGTCGTACGACGCCAGCGCCATCACCGTCCTCGAGGGTCTGGACGCGGTCCGCAAGCGACCCGGTATGTACATCGGTTCGACCGGTGAGCGCGGACTCCACCATCTTGTGCAGGAGGTCGTCGACAACTCCGTCGACGAGGCGCTGGCCGGCCACGCGGACACCATCGACGTCACGATCCTCGCCGACGGCGGCGTGCGTGTTGTCGACAACGGTCGTGGCATCCCGGTCGGCATCGTCCCCTCCGAGGGCAAGCCGGCCGTCGAGGTCGTGCTGACGGTCCTGCACGCGGGCGGAAAGTTCGGCGGCGGCGGCTACGCGGTCTCTGGCGGTCTGCACGGCGTGGGTGTCTCCGTCGTGAACGCCCTGTCGTCCAAGGTCGCCGTCGAGATCAAGACCGACGGCTATCGGTGGACGCAGGACTACAAGTTGGGTGTCCCGACGGCCCCGCTTGCCCAGCACGAGGCCACGGACGAGCACGGCACCACGGTCACCTTCTGGGCCGACCCGGACATCTTCGAGACCACCGAGTACTCCTTCGAGACGCTCTCGCGGCGTTTCCAGGAGATGGCGTTCCTCAACAAGGGGCTGAGGATCAACCTCACCGACGAGCGCGAGTCGGCGAAGGCCACGGCCGGGGCGGACGAGGCGGGCGAGGACGAGAAGCACGAGGTCAAGACCGTCTCGTACCACTACGAGGGCGGCATCGTCGACTTCGTGAAGTACCTCAACTCCCGCAAGGGAGACGTGGTGCACCCCACGATCATCGACCTCGAGGCCGAGGACAAGGACAAGAGCCTGTCCCTCGAACTCGCGATGCAGTGGAACAGCGGTTACAGCGAGGGCGTGTACTCCTTCGCCAACATCATCCACACGCACGAGGGCGGTACGCACGAAGAGGGCTTCCGCGCGGCGCTGACGAACCTGGTCAACAAGTACGCGCGCGACAAGAAGCTGCTGCGTGAGAAGGACGACAACCTCACAGGCGACGACATCCGCGAGGGTCTGACCGCGATCATCTCGGTGAAGCTGGGCGAGCCGCAGTTCGAGGGCCAGACCAAGACCAAGCTGGGCAACACCGAGGTGAAGACCTTCGTCCAGAAGGTCGTCTACGAGCACCTCAACGACTGGCTGGACCGCAACCCGAACGAGGCGGCGGACATCGTCCGCAAGGGCATCCAGGCGGCCACCGCGCGCGTGGCGGCCCGCAAGGCGCGCGACCTGACCCGCCGTAAGGGTCTTCTGGAGACGGCCTCCCTTCCGGGCAAGCTGAGCGACTGCCAGTCGAACGACCCCACCAAGTGCGAGATCTTCATCGTTGAGGGTGACTCCGCCGGCGGCTCGGCCAAGTCCGGCCGCAACCCGGAGTACCAGGCGATCCTCCCGATCCGCGGCAAGATCCTCAACGTGGAGAAGTCGCGGCTCGACAAGATCCTGCAGAACCAGGAGATCCAGGCGCTGATCTCCGCCTTCGGTACCGGAGTCCACGAGGACTTCGACATCGAGAAGCTGCGCTATCACAAGATCATCCTGATGGCGGACGCCGACGTCGACGGCCAGCACATCAACACCCTGCTGCTCACCTTCCTGTTCCGCTTCATGCGCAGGCTGGTCGAGGAGGGGCACGTGTACCTCTCCCGTCCCCCGCTCTACAAGATCAAGTGGGGCCGGGAGGAAGCCGAGTACGCGTACTCCGACCGCGAGCGCGACGCCCTGATCGAGCTCGGCCGCCAGCGCGGCAAGCGCATCCGGGAGGACTCGATCCAGCGCTTCAAGGGTCTCGGCGAGATGAACGCCGAGGAGCTGCGCATCACGACGATGGACCAGGAGCACCGGGTCCTCGGCCAGGTCACCCTCGACGACGCCGCCCAGGCCGACGACCTGTTCTCGGTCCTCATGGGCGAGGACGTCGAGGCCCGCCGCCAGTTCATCCAGCGCAACGCCAAGGATGTCCGCTTCCTCGATATCTGAGTCGGTCTCAGCTGACCGCACCAGGAAGGATCTTCACCAGCAATGGCCGACGAGAACATTCCAGTGACGCCTGAAGAGGGCGGCGCCATCGCGATGCGTGTCGAGCCCGTCGGGCTCGAGACGGAGATGCAGCGCTCGTACCTCGACTACGCGATGTCCGTCATCGTCTCGCGTGCGCTGCCCGACGTCCGGGACGGACTCAAGCCCGTCCACCGCCGCGTCCTGTACGCCATGTACGACGGCGGCTACCGCCCCGAGCGCGGCTTCTACAAGTGCGCCCGTGTCGTCGGCGACGTCATGGGCAATTACCACCCGCACGGCGACTCCTCGATCTACGACGCGCTGGTCCGCCTCGCGCAGTCCTGGTCGATGCGGATGCCGCTGGTGGACTCCAACGGCAACTTCGGCTCTCCGGGCAACGACCCCGCGGCCGCCATGCGCTACACCGAGTGCAAGATGGCGCCGCTGTCGATGGAGATGGTCCGCGACATCGACGAGGAGACCGTCGACTTCACGGACAACTACGACGGCCGCTCGCAGGAGCCGACCGTTCTGCCGGCCCGTTTCCCGAACCTGCTGATCAACGGCTCGGCCGGCATCGCGGTCGGCATGGCGACCAACATCCCGCCGCACAACCTGCGCGAGGTCGCGTCCGGCGCCCAGTGGTACCTCGAGAACCCGGAGGCGTCGCACGAGGAGCTGCTCGACGCCCTCATCGCGCGCATCAAGGGCCCCGACTTCCCGACCGGCGCACTCGTCGTCGGCCGCAAGGGCATCGAGGAGGCCTACCGCACGGGCCGCGGCTCCATCACCATGCGCGCGGTCGTCGAGGTCGAGGAGATCCAGAACCGCCAGTGCCTGGTGGTGACGGAACTGCCGTACCAGGTCAATCCGGACAACCTCGCCCAGAAGATCGCCGACCTGGTGAAGGACGGCAAGATCGGCGGCATCGCGGACGTCCGTGACGAGACCTCGTCCCGCACGGGTCAGCGTCTGGTCATCGTCCTGAAGCGCGACGCGGTCGCCAAGGTCGTACTGAACAACCTCTACAAGCACACCGATCTGCAGACGAATTTCGGTGCCAACATGCTGGCGCTGGTCGACGGCGTGCCGCGCACGCTCTCGCTGGACGCGTTCATCCGCCACTGGGTGACGCACCAGATCGAGGTCATCATCCGGCGTACGAAGTTCCGCCTGCGCAAGGCCGAGGAGCGGGCGCACATCCTGCGCGGCCTGCTGAAGGCCCTGGACGCCATCGACGAGGTCATCGCGCTGATCCGGCGCAGCGACACCGTCGAGATCGCGCGCGGGGGCCTGATGACCCTCCTGGAGATCGACGAGATCCAGGCCAACGCGATCCTGGAGATGCAGCTGCGGCGACTGGCCGCTCTGGAGCGCCAGAAGATCGTCCAGGAGCACGACGAACTCCAGGCGAAGATCACCGAGTACAACGCGATCCTGGCCTCGCCGGTCCGCCAGCGCGGCATCGTCAGCGAGGAACTGGCCGCGATCGTCGAGAAGTACGGCGACGACCGCAAGACCATGCTGGTGCCCTACGACGGCGACATGTCCATGGAGGACCTGATCGCCGAGGAGGACATCGTCGTCACGGTCACGCGCGGCGGCTACGTCAAGCGCACCAAGACCGTCGACTACCGCGCCCAGAAGCGCGGCGGCAAGGGCGTGCGCGGCACGAAGCTCAAGGAAGACGACATCGTCGACCACTTCTTCGTGTCGACCACGCACCACTGGCTGCTGTTCTTCACCAACAAGGGCCGCGTCTACCGGGCGAAGGCGTACGAGCTTCCCGACGCCGGGCGGGAGGCGCGTGGCCAGCATGTCGCGAACCTGCTGGCCTTCCAGCCGGACGAGGCGATCGCCGAGATCCTCGCGATCCGCGACTACGCGGCGACGCCGTACCTGGTGTTGGCCACCAAGGGCGGACTGGTGAAGAAGACGCCTCTGAAGGATTACGATTCGCCGCGTTCCGGTGGCGTCATCGCGATCAATCTCCGTGAAACGGAGGACGGTTCCGACGACGAACTGATCGGAGCCGAACTCGTCTCGCCCGACGACGATCTGCTTCTGATCAGCAAGAAGGCACAGTCGATCCGGTTCACGGCGACGGACGACGCCCTCCGTCCCATGGGCCGTGCCACCTCGGGCGTCAAGGGCATGAGCTTCCGCGAGGGCGACCAGCTGCTCTCGATGAATGTTGTTCGACCCGGTACGTTCGTGTTCACTGCCACAGACGGCGGGTACGCGAAGCGGACCGCCGTCGACGACTACCGCGTCCAGGGTCGCGGCGGCCTCGGTATCAAGGCCGCCAAGATCGTCGAGGATCGTGGATCGCTCGTCGGCGCGCTGGTGGTCGAGGAGACCGACGAGATCCTCGCCATCACGCTGGGCGGCGGTGTGATTCGTACGCGGGTCAACGAGATCAGGGAGACGGGCCGTGACACCATGGGCGTCCAACTGATCAACCTGGGCAAGCGCGATGCCGTGGTCGGCGTCGCACGTAACGCCGAGGCGGGACGCGAGGCGGAGGAGGTCGACGGCGATGTGGCCGTCGACGAGATCGCCGAGGGTGCCGCGACAACCGGCACGGACGAGGGTGAGGCGCCCTCGTCCGAGTAGCACGAGGAGTGAGTCATCGTGAGTGGAGCCACGGGCGCCGGATCGACCGGTCCATCGTCCAGTACCCCGAGGGGTACGGACACGGACGGCGGCGGCCGTGGCTCCGCCCCGCGTGCGACAGACCCGCACACGACCAACCTCCAGGCGATCAAGCCGTCCGCGAAGGACTCGCACTCGCCTGACACGCATGGATCCCAGGGGGGAACTGTGACGGACACCCGAGGCCCGCAAACCCAGCAGCACACGGCTGGAGCAGGCCCGGCCACTCCCGGCGCCCAGCCGCGGCCACAGGCGCCGGCCGGGCAGTCGGCGCCGCCCGAGGCGGGTTCTCCGCTGCCCGGGGAGCGCCAGCCGCAGCAGCCCGCCGGGCCGTACCACCCGCCGCAGGCCTACCCGACGCACGCCCCCTCGGGTGCCGTACGCCGCCCGCGCACCGGCGCGCGCACGACGCCGCGCACCCGCAAGGCCCGTCTGCGGGTGGCGAAGGCCGACCCGTGGTCGGTGATGAAGGTCAGCTTCCTGCTCTCCATCGCACTGGGCATCTGCACGATCGTCGCGGCCGCCGTGCTGTGGATGGTCATGGACGCGATGGGCGTCTTCTCGACGGTCGGCGGCACGATCTCGGAGGCGACCGGCTCGAACGAGTCGAACGGCTTCGACCTGCAGTCCTTCCTGTCGCTGCCCAACGTCCTGCTGTTCACGACGATCATCGCGGTCATCGACGTCGTCCTCGCGACCGCCCTCGCGACGCTCGGCGCGTTCATCTACAACCTCTCCGCGGGCTTCGTCGGCGGCGTCGAGCTGACGCTGGCCGAGGACGAGTAATCCCCCTTCCAAACCTCCGGTGAAGGTCCCCCGACAACCGATTTTGGGAGTCCCCACGTCGTGCGCTAATCTTCAGGGGTCAGCGCGCGGGACATACCGCAGAGCGCGGCGGGGCTATAGCTCAGTTGGTTAGAGCGCATCCCTGATAAGGATGAGGCCACAGGTTCAAATCCTGTTAGCCCCACCAGCACGAAGACCCCCAGCCGATCATGGCTGGGGGGCTTTGGCATCACAGGGCCACAACGCTGAGCCCCGACCGGATCCGGTCGGGGCTCAGCGTCATTTCCGGGGCGTACGCAAGTTCGCCGTGACGTCAGTGGATGAGTGGAAGAGTGCCCGTGGCGGGCCGCGCGGTCAGCGCTGGAGAGGGGTGGCGGGCTGCGCCGGCAAGGCGGCGGGGTCGCACGGTGGGATGACCGAGGCGGCCGTGTCCGCGGCCGCGGCCGCGTCCGAGAGGGGACGGTGGCGGCAGCTGGGGGTCTTGCCGTGGGCCTCGGCGCGGATGCGCTGTTTCATCGTGGGGGGCAGGGCCCTGGCGTAGGACCAGGGGGACATCGCCGGTGCCGTCGCCTCCGTGGTGCTGTTGCGCGTCGTCTCGGTCTGCGGTACGGCCGCGGCGGCGGTCGTCGTGATGAGTCCGAGCGCCGTGCACAGCGCGAGGAAGGCGGTGACGATGGCGGTCCACAGCTTCATGACCTTGTTCTGGGCCATGGCCCCTCACTTTCGGGTTGGGCGATTTGCGTACTTTCCTCATGATGTGTATGGGGGCCGCGAAGTGGTGGACCAACGCCCGTGGCGCGTGGATGTTCAGATGAACACCACTCGGATGGGTGCAAGGGGGTGGAAAATGAGGAAATACGGGAGGAGGGCGATCAAAGTAACCGTCTGTGCGGGTGTGATCACCCGCTGATCGGAGCGCCGCCGTCCGCTTCTACTGCTCTGGTCCGGGCGGGAGTTGAGGCCCGACACAGGTCACCGATCGGTATCGGTCGGTGTGTATAGTCGGGCGCCAGAGGTCCCCTACGTCAAGGAAAGACGAGGTCGCGCGGTGAAGAAGCTTCTCCTGGTCGCACTGGCCGCCATCGGCGGGCTCCTCGTGTACCGCCAGATCCAGGCGGATCGCGCCGAGCAGGATCTGTGGACGGAGGCGACTGACTCCGTGCCCACGGGTTCGTGAGTACCGAGATCCAGTTCTGAACAGACCCCGGCCGCCTCGCGGTCGGGGTTTTGTGTGTCCGCAACCGGGTGTTTCGGACGCTCGTACGGATTGCGCGGATGGTGTGCGGCCCGGCGGGGCAGGATGGGCCACGGTCACACGGGTGCACGGTCCGGGCAACGACGAGTGGGGTGGCGCGTGATGGGGCGGCGTACGGCGTGGTGGCGCGCGAGAGCACGGCGTGATCGTCCGTCTGCGCCGGCGCCCGGGCGCGCCGGAGCCGCCGGCGTGCGGGCGGTGCGCGGGGCGGTCGTGGGCGTGGTCCTGTGCACAGCGGCTGCCCTGCCCGGCTCGTCCGCCTGGGCGGCCGGCACACCGAGCCCCTACGCCTTCCCCGCGGGCGCCCGGACGGCCCCCGGAGCGACAAGCACCGCGGACGCCCAACGCCTGGCGCCCGGCACGACGTACCGCAGCTCCCTCCCCAGCGACGGCACGCTCTACTACCGCCTCGAACTCGACGCCACGTCCAGCGCGTACGTCTCCGTCACGGCCGTCCCCCACCCGGGTACGACGGTCTCCGCCTCCGACGGCATCAGGGTGTCGGTCCAGGACGCCAACAGCCGCCCCTGCTCCGTCGACACCGTCAGCATCGGCGCCTCCCGCAGCCCCCACCCGATCACGGCCCTGGGAGAGCGCGAGCCCACGCCCGGCCGGTCCCTGTGCCAGAACAGCGGTACGTACTACGTGCTCGTCGAGCGCGTCCACCGCGAAGGATCCTCGACGGACGCCTGGGACCTGGAACTCGCTCCGGTGGCGGAACCCCGCCCTGAGCAGACCGGCCCGACGAGCGCACCCGAAACCTGGAACTCAACCTCGCCCGAACCCCTCACCGACGACGCCGTCCGCCGTCGGGGCGGCGGGGGTTTCGGCGCGGCGACGCCCCTCCAGCAGGGCGTCTGGCGGGACGACGTCCGGCCCGGGCAGACGCTCTTCTACGAGGTGCCCGTGGACTGGGGCCAACAGCTCAACGCCACCGCCGAACTGGGCAGTTCGAGCGGCGGCAAGGGCTTTGTGTCCGGCGCCCTGACCCTGTCCCTCTACAACCCCGTGCGCGGCTTCGTCGACGACAGGGGTGTCTTCTACAACGGCAGCCAGAAGTCGGCCGACCTCGAACCGCTGCCACCGGTCGCGTACGCCAACCGCCATGCCGTCTCCGACCGGGTGAGCCGCATGCGGTTCGCCGGCTCGTACTACCTCGTCGTGCACCTGGCGGAGCAGGTGACCGAGGAGTTCGGCGACGGACCGTTCGGACTCACGCTGCGCGTGCGGGTCTCGGGTGCGGCTGAGGCCGGTCCCGGATATGCGGGGGAGTCCGCTCCGCCGGGCCTCTTCGAGGTCGCGGGGAAGGGGCGGGAGGCGGTGTCGGAGGCCAGAACGGCGGCGAACGGCGACACCGGGATGAGGCTGCTCGCCGCGAGCGGGCTCGGCACCGGGACCGTGCTGCTGGTGGGCCTCGGGGTGTGGACGGCGCTGGGTCGGCGGCGGGCCAGGGCCTGACAGAACAGCGCCTCGGTTCGGCTGTACGGCAGCGGTACGCCGTGTCCGTGTGGCGACACGGTCGCGCGGTGCGGCACCGGGGCGCTCAGATCCGGGTCAGGGCCCAGAAACCCACGGCGTAGCAGGCCAGCGCCAGAAGCAGGATCGGGATCGCCGCCTTGGCGGGCGGGCCGGAACGACGGCGTGCGCGGCGGTCGGCGCGGTGGCGCGGCTGCGAAATCGCCTGAGCCGTTTGCGGGACCTGCGGGACCTGCGGGAGCTGCGGAACCTGAGCGGTGTACGACGCAGTAGAGGTTTCACGGTGCTGGTGCGGCGCCGTTGGCGGGGTGTGAGTGGGGTACCGAGGTGCGGTCGGTCGAGGGGAGGACAGCACATGCGTGGGGTCATGCGGGGAGACGTGGGGGGGCTGGTGGGGTGGTCCCTGGTATGGCTGTGCCGTGGGTTGTGGATGTTGATGTTGGGGCTGTGGGGCGGGTGTCTGGGGGGAGGAGGCGGTGGCCTGAGGCGGCGGCAGGTGAAAGCTGCCGGTGTCCGACATGGCGATCGGCTGCGCGGGAGCGGACGACTCCGAGTGGACGGCTGGGCGGGCCGGAACATCAGCGGAACGAGACGCCGCCGCACTGTTCGACTCCGGCAGCGAGCCGGTGCGGTGGCGCGGATCGGCGGGGGCGGGTACGAACCCTGCACCTGAGCGGGATGGTCCGGTGCCGCTCGCCGCGGACGATCCGGAGCCGCCAGCGCCCGACGATCCGGAGCCGTCTGCCCCGGACGATCCGGTGCCGCCTAGCCCGGGGGATCTGAAGCCGTCTGCTGTCGATGGTCCGGTGCCGCCCACCCCGGAGGATCCGAAGCCGTCTGCCCTCGACGGTCCGGTGCCGTCGGTGCCGTCCCTGCCGGGCGTCCCCGAGCCGTCCCAGCCGGGCCACGCCGGCACGGAACCTGTGCCGGGGCCTTCGGCGGCGGCTCCGGGTCCCGTGTCTGGGCGGGCCGGTGCGGGGCCGGCGCCTGGGGGGTGAGCGGTCACGGGTCGCGTGCCTGCCTGAGCGGCTGCGGAGCCCATGGCGGGGCGAGCGGTCGAGGAGTCCGTTCCTGGGACTGCGGCGCCGGGTCCCGCGTCTGCCTGAGCGGCTGCGGGTCCCACCCCTGGGTGACCGGTCGCGGGTCCCGTACCGGGGACGCCAGCCGGGAAGCCCGTACCGGGGACGGCGGCCGGGAAGCCCGTGCCAGGGACGGCGGCTGGGATCCCCGTACCGGGGTCAGCGGCTGGGAACCCCGTACCGGGATAGCCGTTCGGCGCATCCGTACCCGGTTGGGCGGACACGGAGTTGGTCCCGTGGCCGGCGGTCACGCGGCTGCCTCCCGTTCGGGAGGCCCCCGATCCCGATCCCGGCCCCTGCTCCACTCCCTGTGCCTTTTTGAGCGGGCCCTCAGGAGCGAACCCTGGTGGCAGCGGGCCGAGTTGGTCGAAGATCTCGATCAGCTCGTCGTCGGGGCCGGGCTCCGGCAGGAGTTCCACGGCCGAGGCGAGCGCCTTGCGCGCCCCCGTGGCCGTGCGGAACCGCGCCTGTGGGTCCGGTTGCAGCATCGAGGCCACGACCTGCCACAGCGGTTCGGGAATGCCCTGAGGCGCACTCGGTGTCCCATGTGCCGCGAAGTACTGCACGAGCGCCTTGGCGTCCGGCTTGGCGCCCTCCAGCAAATACAGGGCGACCAGCCCCACGCCGAACAGGTCCGCGGGAAAGTCCGGCTCCGCGCCCAGCATCTGCTCCGGCGCGAGATAACCGGGCGTCCCGACCACGAGGTTGGTCTCCGTCAGGCGCGGCTCGCCCAGCCGCATGGCGATCCCGAAGTCCGACAGACGCAGCCGCGGACGAGCCGTGCCCGTGGCTTCCAGCAGAATGTTGGCCGGCTTGATGTCCCGGTGTACGACACCTTCCGCGTGCACCGCGGCGAGCCCCGCCAGGAGTTGGTCGAGCAGCGTACAGACGAAGGCCGGGGGCAGCGGGCCGTAGTCCCCGACCAGATGGGCCAGCGAGCCGCCCGCGACCAGGTCCATGGTGAACAGGACCTGGTCGTCGTCGGCGGCCCAGCTGGCGGGCGCGAGCACATGGGGATGGTCGATCCGCAGCGCCTGCTCGCGGACGAAACGCAGCAGCGCGTGCGCATCCCTCTGCTGAAGGACCTTGGCGGCCACATAACGGCGGCGGCGGTGGTCCCAGGCACGCCAGACGGCGCCGACCCCTCCGCGTCCGATCGGGTCGACCAGTTCGTACCGCCCGGCGAAGACCTCACCCATGGTTGTGCGTCGCTCCTCCCCCTTCGGTTGTCCCCCGGTTATCCCCCTTGCTTCCCCCTCGATGAGCGATACGACCCCTCTCGCGCCCTGGTTCGCTGAAAGACACACACCCACGTGTCCCTCCCGAAGAGGGGCGCGACCCCTCGCGCCCCTTCTCCGCCGTCGGACCGGGTCGCCGAACCCCCTTCGGCGACCGGGCCGGCGGATTCAGCTCTGGTGGGACTGGTAGTGCGCCACCGCGTCGGACGTGCGGCCGGCGCCGTACACCCGGAGGAACTCTGCCAGTTCCGGGTGGCTCGGGGCGAGGGTGTCCGCCGCGTCGATGATGTCTCCCGCGGCCGACACCGAGCGCAGCAGCGACTGGATCTCGCGGACCACCCGCTTGACCGTGGGCGCCCCCGAACTACTCGTCGTCTGCGTGGTGTTGCTGAGCACCGACCCCCCCTGCGACTTCTTGATCTCCTCCATGCGGTCGGTCGCCTCAGCCGCGCTGACGCTGCCGTCCGCGACCTGACCCGCCAGGTCCTGTAGCAACTGCACCCGCTGAACCACCGCGGGATTGCCGATCTTCGCCCGCTGACCGCTCATCAGCTGCGACAGCATCGGTGCGGACAGTCCCAGTACCCCCGCGAGACGAGCTTGGTTGAGTCCAAGATCGTCGATGAGCTTACGGAAGAGCGCCCCCAGCGGCTCCCCGTACCAGTTCCGCTGCAGTTCCCGCGCTCTTGCGGTCGCTTCCTGCTGTGCGGCGTCCATTGCGTCTCCCCATCGCTTCCCCAAAAAACTGTGGTTCGCTGTAGCGAACCACGCGGAGCATCTTACGGAGAGTGGTCGTTCGCGGGGACCCCCAATCTTTTTGCGGATTCCCGGGGGTGACCCGGTACTCTGGTCTGCGGCGCCCACCGGAACGCGGTTTTTCCGGGCGGACGACCATCTTCCGGGGCCTTAGCTCAGTTGGTAGAGCGCTGTCTTTGCATGGCAGATGTCAGGGGTTCGACTCCCCTAGGCTCCACACACACCAATGCCCTCCGGCTCGCGAGAACGCTGAGTCGGAGGGCATTCGTGCGTTGAGGGGACGCCGCGGCCGGTTGTTTCACGTGAAACCCGTGAAACCCTGTGCGGCGTCGCCGTCAGCGCTGTTCGTCGCGGTGCGTGGCCTCGTCCTCGGCCTGCTTGGCCTCCACCTCGGGGTCGAGCACGGACTGGCCGCTGCCGTCCACCGAGGTCAGCCCGCTCGATTCCGGGACCTCCGTCGCGGCGGGCGGCTCGACCAGCCAGTCGGGGTTGGCCTGCTTGTCCCACCATTTCCAGGCGGCGAAGGCGCCGCCGGCGAAGATGCCCACAGCCGTCAGTGCCTTGGCCAGCCGGCCGGCTCGCGCCCGCCGCTCGTGCCTGCGAGCCAGCTTCTGGATCTCCCTGGGCGAGACCTGGCCGCGCAGCGCGGCCAGCGCGGCGGCACTGCGTGCGGCCGCCTCTTCCCGAACGGGCCCGGCCGCGGCCACCGCCATCTCGATCCTCGGACGGGAATAGTCGGCGGCCTGACGGGCGGCCATGCGGGTACGTGCGGCCGCATGGTCGACCTTCGGCGGTACATGTGCGAGCGCTTGCGAGCGGGCCTGCTCCAGACGCGGCACGACATGAACGCCGTACTGGGCGCGAGCCTGTTCTGTGGCATGCGACACCTTCGGCGCAAGCCGTACGCGTGCCTCCTGTGCATAGTGCGCGGCCCTGTCCTTGGCGGTGTCGGCGTAAGGCGCCACCACTTCCGCGGCGTGCAGCACGCTGTCCTTCGCCGAGCCGGTCGCGGCGCGCACGCTGTCGATGCGGGTCACGGGTTCCTCCTCCTCGGTGGCGTACGGTATTTCGACTTTCCACCCTTTTACGGATCATGCCTGCCAGAGAGCTTCGGGGCATGTGAGGGCGGGCATCCGGGTCATCGGAGCTGACTCCGGACCATCTCCGATCAAGAACTGCTCCAGAACCGATCACGTGCATAGCGGATGAATACAGGGCAACAGGAGCTTGTCGTCGACAATGCCACGGATTGCCGCTCCGCGCCCCCGGCAGGAGCTGTCCGGCCGGATTTCTGCCGGCGAACCCACCGAAGCCGGGCACACGGGAGGGTGCCGGGCGACGCGCGAGGCGAACCATGCAAGGATCGGAAGGGCACAGGAAGACAACGGAAGGCGCATCGTGGCCGAGCAGCTCTACGCCACCCTGAAGACGAACCACGGCGACATCGAAGTCCGGCTCCTGCCGAACCACGCGCCCAAGACCGTCCGGAACTTCGTCGAGCTCGCCCAGGGGGAGCGGGAGTGGACCCACCCGGCCACCGGCGAGAAGTCCACCAAGAAGCTCTACGACGGCACGGTCTTCCACCGGGTGATCAGCGGCTTCATGATCCAGGGCGGTGACCCGCTGGGCACCGGCATCGGCGGCCCGGGCTACGAGTTCGAGGACGAGTTCCACCCCGACCTCGGCTTCAACAAGCCCTATCTGCTGGCCATGGCCAACGCCGGCCCCGGCACCAACGGCTCGCAGTTCTTCATCACCGTCTCCCCGACGGCCTGGCTGAACCGCAAGCACACCATCTTCGGCGAGGTCACCGAGCCGGCCAGTCAGAAGGTCGTGGACGCTATCGCCGCCGTCCCGACCACCAAGCCCAATGACCGCCCGGTCAACGACGTCGTCATCGAGTCGATCGTCGTCGAAACCCGCTAGGGCGAGACAGCCGGGTAACCGGGTAACCGCGCAATCGGGTAATCGGGCAACCGGCCAGGATCCGCCGGGCCGACCTCTCAAGCCTGCGCGAAGGGAACCAAACGCCCCGCTCATCCGTAAGGATGGGCGGGGCGGTGCATGTGCGTACGACGAATCAGGGGATCTCATGGACCAGGCGACAGGCAGTTCGCAGGACGCCCAGAGCCTGCCCGGCTGCTACCGGCACCCGGACCGCGAGACCGGCGTCCGCTGCACCCGCTGCGAGCGGCCGATCTGCCCCGAGTGCATGGTCAGCGCCTCCGTCGGCTTCCAGTGCCCCGAATGCGTCCGCAACGGCTCCGGCACGGGCCACGCCCCGACAGCCGCACAGCCCCGCACACTCGCCGGCGGCACCATCACCGCCGACCCCCGTCTGCTCACCAAGATCCTCATCGGGATCAACGTCGCCGTGTTCATCGCCGTCCACGTCCGGCCGGCACTGCTGAACGACCTGGTCCTCCTCGGCGCATGGCCGCCGGAGCCCTTCACACCCGACGAGGGCGTCGCGGGCGGTGAGTGGTACCGCCTGGTGACCTCGATGTTCACGCACAACGAGATCTGGCACATCGGGTTCAACATGCTGAGCCTGTGGTGGCTCGGCGGCCCCCTCGAAGCCGTCCTCGGCCGCTCCCGCTACCTCGCGCTCTACTTCGTCTCGGGCCTCGCCGGCAGCGCCCTGGCCTATCTGCTGGCCTCTCCGACCACGGCCACACTCGGCGCCTCCGGCGCCATCTTCGGCCTCTTCGGTGCCACCGCCGTTCTCATGCGCCGCCTCAATCAGGATCTGCGGCCGATCATCGCCCTGCTGGTGATCAACCTGATCTTCACCTTCAGCCCCGGGTTCAACATCTCCTGGCAGGCCCACATCGGCGGTCTCGTGGCCGGCGTCGTGACCGGCTACGCCATGGTCCACGCCCCGCGCGAGCGGCGCGCGCTGATCCAGTACGGCACCTGTGCGCTGGTCCTGGCCGTGGTCGTGCTCGTGACGTTGCTGAGAACGGCTCAGCTCACCTGAGCGGCGTCTTCTTACACGTGAGCAGCGTCTTCTTCCACCTGAGCACTGCCGTTGTCCACAGTCAGTGTCGGATCTTGTGCATAGTGTGCGGGAACAGCTGTGCCCCCTGTCGCTGACCTGTGTTTCCGCAGGTCAGGCAGGGGGCGAACGAGCTTTCGAGTGCCGGTCAGTCAGTCACACCGGCGTCAACGCTCGATGGGTTATCCACAGATCGTCTTTCTTTTCCCCACGTGTGGACAACGGCTGTGGATAACTCAGTGGATAGCCCTGGGGAGAGCTGTGTTCACTGGGTCGTGGCCGCTACTTCCACTGGGTGGAGACACCGAATCCGGCGGCGATGAAGCCGAAGCCCACCACGATGTTCCAGTTGTCCAGCTGGTCGATGGGCAGCGAACCGTCGGTCACATAGAAGACGACGATCCATGCGAGGCCGATGAGGAACATGGCCAGCATGACGGGCGCAACCCACGCGCGGCTGTTCAGCTTGATGGCGGTCGTCTGCTTCGCCGGCGGCGGCGTGTAGTCGGCCTTCTTGCGGATACGTGACTTCGGCACGAGGGTCTCTCCTGTCGATGCGCTGCGTGGCCGCGCAGGGAACTCTGGCTGGCTCCGGGGCAGCGTACAAGGGGACACTGAGCGCTCCCCCCGGCGTCCGTTAGCGTAGTGCTTCCGCGGCGCCGAAGGAGATAAGGGTACGTTGAGCAATTCTGCCGACTTCCCCGGGACGGGCACCAGCCCTGGACGCCGGCGGCGTTTCCGGCCGGTGCGGCTGCTCACGGCAGGTGTCTTCGCTCTCGCGGGACTCATCTTCTTCACCAGCTTCAACACGGCCAAGGGCACCAATATCCGCACGGACACCTCCTTGCTGAAGCTGTCGGACCTCATCCAGGAACGCAGCCGCAAGAACGGCGAGCTCGACGAGTCCAACGGCGCCCTGCGTCACGACATCGAGTCGCTCGCCGAACGGGACGACGGCAGCACCAAGGCCGAGGACGACAAGCTGGCCGCCCTGGAGAAGAACGCCGGCACGCAGAAGCTCACGGGCGAGGCCCTCACCGTCACGCTCGACGACGCCCCGCCGGACGCCACCGCCAAGCTTCCCGGCTATCCCGAGCCGCAGCCCGACTATCTGGTCATCCACCAGCAGGACCTCCAGGCGGTGGTGAACGCCCTGTGGCAGGGCGGGGCCGAGGGGATCAAGATCATGGACCAGCGGCTGATCTCCACCAGCGCCGTGCGCTGCGTGGGCAACACCCTGATCCTCCAGGGCCGTGTCTACTCACCGCCGTACAAGGTCACGGCGGTCGGCGACCCGGACAGACTGCGGAAGGCGCTCACCGCGTCGCCGACGATCCAGAACTACATGGTCTACGTGAATGTCTACGGACTCGGCTGGAAAGTCACCGAGCGCGGGGCCGTGACGCTGCCGGGTTACTCGGGCACAGTGGATCTGCACTACGCGAAGCCTGTGGAGTAGTCGGTCCCCTCTGGAGCCGCCGGTGCGTGTGATTGTCAGGAGCGTCAGCGAGCTGTGCATCACTGTGGGCGCCGTGATCGTGCTCTTCGTCGTCTATGTGCTGTTCTGGACCGGTGTGAAGGCCGACCGGGTCATGGACGACCAGATCGATCGCTTAGAGGAACAGTGGTCGACGGGAGCCACGCGGCCCACGACCGCGCCCGAGAGCCCCGCGGAACCGGCGTCGTACCGAAGCGGCAAGCCTTTCGCGATCATGTACATCCCGCGTCTTGGTTTCACGTGGAACAAGCCCGTCCTTGAAGGCACCGCCACCGGCACCCTGAAGAAGGGGCTCGGCCACTACGCGAACACCGCGGGGCTCGGTGAGAAGGGCAACTTCTCGGTCGCCGGCCACCGGCGGACGTACGGGGATCCCTTCAAGGACTTCCCCGAGCTGCGCCGTGGTGACGCGGTGGTGCTGACGGACGGGACGACCTGGTTCACGTATCGGATCGACAAAGGGCCATACAAAACCCTGCCCTCGGACATCGAGGTGATCGACCCTGTGCCACGTAAGTCGGGGTATACGCGCCCGGGCCGCTACCTCACACTGACCACGTGCGAACCGGAGTGGGGGCACAGCCATCGGCTGATCGTCTGGGCGCACCTGGACTCCACACAGCCTGTGGAGGCCGGGAAACCGGAGGCGCTGCGCCGTTAGTCTGTTGACGTACGGCGTGAGTCTGGTGCCGTGGCGCGACGGAAGGGACGGCATGTACGGCTGGATCTGGCGGCATCTGCCGGGGAACGCAGGGGTGAAGGCGTTGATCTCACTCGCGTTGGTCGTGGCCGTGGTCTACGTCCTCTTCCAGTACGTCTTTCCGTGGGCCGAACCGCTGCTTCCCTTCAACGATGTGACGGTGGACAACCAGTGAGTGCGCGGATTCTCGTCGTCGACAACTACGACAGCTTCGTCTTCAACCTGGTTCAGTACCTGTACCAGCTGGGCGCCGAGTGCGAGGTGCTGCGCAACGACGAGGTGTCGACGGCGCACGCCCAGGACGGCTTCGACGGTGTGCTGCTGTCGCCGGGCCCCGGTACGCCGGAGGAGGCCGGGATCTGCGTCGAGATGGTGCGTCACTGCGCCGCGACCCGGGTGCCCGTCTTCGGTGTCTGCCTGGGCATGCAGTCGATGCAGGTGGCGTACGGCGGTGTCGTGGACCGCGCCCCCGAGCTGCTGCACGGCAAGACGTCGCTGGTCGAGCATGAGGGCAAGGGTGTCTTCGGCGGGCTCCCCTCGCCCTTCACGGCGACCCGGTACCACTCGCTGGCCGCCGAGCCGGCGACGGTCCCAGCCGAGCTGGAAGTGACCGCGCGGACGCACGACGGCATCATCATGGGCCTGCGCCACCGTGAACTGCCCGTCGAGGGCGTGCAGTTCCACCCCGAGTCGGTACTGACCGAGCACGGGCACCGGATGCTGGCCAACTGGCTGGTGGAGTGCGGGGACCAGGGCGCGGTGGCGAGGTCGGCGGGGCTCGCCCCGGTGGTGGGCAGGGCCACGGCGTGACCGCGCTGCGCCCCGAGCGCGAGTCCGATGCCTCGTACGGGGAGCAGCCGTACGGGGCATCGGGGGCTCCCGGGGCTCCCGGTGGGTTCGGGGACTCGTATGCCGGTGGTGCGCCGTACGAAGCGTCGTATGAGCCGTATGAAGCGCAATACGAAGCGCCGTATGAACCGCCGTATGAACCGCTCGGCGGGGAGCCGTTCGATCCCCCCGCAGCGGCCTCCGTAACCCCCGCAGCACCTGTGACCCCCACAAACCCCACAAACCCCCCAACCCCCGCAGCGCCCGTCGCCCCGATCGACGAAGAGACAGTGGCCCTGCGGATACCCGAGCCGCCGGAGCGGATGGTCGGCGGCGAGTCCCTATCCGCTTCTGCGGCCTCATCGGCATCGTCCGCCACAGGAACCCCCACCGGTGGTCGTGCGGCCCGCAGGAAGGCCGCCAAGCGGCGTCATGGGCGTCATGGAGGCGCATCGGAGCCTGAGGCGTCGTTGGACGCGCTGGAATCGGCGGCGGAGGGCAAGCCGCTGTCCCGGGTCGAGGCGCGTCGGCAGGAGCGGGCGCGCAAGCCCGGCCCGGCGGTCGTCGCCAGCCGGGCGATCGGTGAGGTGTTCATCACCACCGGTGTGCTGATGCTGCTGTTCGTCACCTACCAGCTGTGGTGGACGAACGTCCGGGCGCACGCGCAGGCGGACAAGGAGACGAGCAGCCTCCAGGACGGCTGGGCGAGCGGCCAGCGCAATCCGGGCAGTTTCGAGCCGGGGCAGGGCTTCGCCATCCTGCACATCCCCAAGCTGGACGTGGTGGTGCCGATCGCCGAGGGCGTCAGCAACAAGAAGGTGCTCGACCGCGGCATGGTCGGGCACTACGGCGAGGGCGAGCTGAAGACGGCGATGCCCGACGCGAAGACCGGGAACTTCGGGCTGGCGGGTCACCGCAACACGCACGGTGAGCCGTTCCGGTACATCAACAAGCTCAAACCGGGCGACGCGATCGTCGTGGAGACGCAGGACGAGTACTTCGTCTACAAGATGGCGTCGGTGCTTCCGGTGACCTCGCCGAGCAACACGAGCGTGCTCAACCCCGTGCCGCCGGGGTCGGGATTCACCGAACCGGGCCGGTACATCACCCTCACCACCTGCACGCCGGAGTTCACCAGCAAGTACCGGTTGATCGTCTGGGGCAAGATGGTCGAGGAACGGCCGCGCAGCAAGGGCAAGCCGGATGCGCTCGTCGAGTAGGGGCAGATGAACGTGGCAGCGACCACCGGCGACACCGAGCACGAAGAGAACATCGGCGGGCCCGCGTCCGCGTCCCCGCCCCGCGCGAAACGGCGTCGCGGAGGCGGCCGTATCGCCATGGCGGTCAGTGTCTTCGGCGAACTCCTCATCACGGCGGGTCTGGTCCTCGGCCTGTTCGTCGTCTACTCGCTGTGGTGGACGAACGTCGTCGCCGACCGCAGGGCGGACCAGCAGGGTGACAAGGTCCGCGACACCTGGGCCAAGCAGGACCAGGACAAGGACAAGGACACGGGCCCGGGCGCGCTGGACACGAAGAGCGGCATCGGCTTCCTGCACGTGCCCGCGATGAAGAACGGCGAGGTCCTGGTCGAGAAGGGCACGTCGTCGAAGGTCCTGAACGACGGCGTGGCCGGCTACTACACCGACCCCGTCAAGTCCGCGCTCCCGACCAGCGGCAAGAACGGCAACTTCACGCTCGCCGCCCACCGCGACGGCCACGGAGCGAAGTTCCACAACATCGACAAGCTCAGGAAGGGCGACCCGATCGTCTTCGAGACGAAGGACAAGTGGTACGTCTACAAGGTGTACGCCATCCTTCCCGAGACCTCGAAGTACAACGTCAAGGTCCTGTCGGCGGTCCCCAAGGAGTCCGGCAAGAAGAAGGCCGGCAAGTACATCACGCTGACTACCTGCACGCCGGTGTACACGAGCCGGTATCGGTATGTGGTGTGGGGGGAGCTGGTGCGGGTGGACGGGGTGAACAGCGCTCGGACGCCGCCCAAGGAACTCCGGTGAGGTGACGCCGCAGGACCGAGGTCCCCCGGCACGGCGAAGGCCCGAAGCCCCAGTGTTCTTTGGGGCTTCGGGCCTTCGCCGTGCGACGCGCGGAGCGTAGGGAGCTCAGTCGTCCTATCCGCCGCCTCCGAAGAAGCCGCCGTTGTCGTTGCCGCCGTTGTTCCCGCCGTTGTTCCCGACGCCGACGGTCGTCAGTGTGACCGTCGTGTCACCGGGGTCGTCGACCTGGCTGTTGCCTTGCGGGTCCTGCTGCTGCACGAACGCCGCGTCGCTCTGATCGCTGCCGTCGGCGAACTGGATGTCGGTGAAGCCCGCCGCGTTGAGGGTCTGCTTGGCCTGACCCACGGTCTGCCCGACGACGCTCGGGACCGTCGTCTTCTCCGCGACCTTGCCGATCTGGATGTCCACCGGCGAGTTCTTGTCGACCTCGGAGCCCGCCGTCGGATTGGTCTGGATGACCTTGCCCACCTGGTTCTGGTCGCCGGTCTCCACCTCCGTGCAGTTGCCGACCAACTCGTTGGCCGTCATCTGCGCCTTGGCGTCGTCACAGGTCTGGCCGATGACGTCCGGAACGGTGGACTTCGCCTCCGCCTTGGCGATGGTCAGGGTGATCGTCGTTCCCTTCTCCACCTCCTCGCCCTTGATCGGATCCTGGTCCAGGACGGTGCCCGGATCGTCGTCAGGAACCTCTCGTGTCTCCGTCTTGACCTTGAACTGGTAGTCGTCGGCCTCCAGCTTCGACTTGGCCTCGTCGATGTTCAGGCCGATCACGCTGGGAACGGCCACCTTCGGCGCCCCGGTCGACACCACCAGGTTGACGGTGGACTCCTTCTTGACCTTGGCGGGCGGCTTCGGATCCTGATCGCAGATGTTGCCCTTGGCCTGGTCCTCGCAGGGCTTCTGCGTGATGACGACCTTCAGGTCCGAGTTGGTGGCCTGGGCCTTGGCATCGGTCTGGCTCTGGCCGATGAAGTTCGGCACGGGCACCGTGTCGTTGCTCACCCCGCTGCTCGCGAAGATCCACCGGCCGATCAGGACCGCGCCGACCAGCACCAGGACGCCCGCCACGACCAGCAATATCGTCGAGGTGTTCGACTTCTTCTGGCGGCGGCGGTCGCGGCGGTCGTCGTAGCCGTAGCCGCCGTCGTCCGGGTTCATGGGCGGGAGCATCGTGGTGGCGCCGGCGCCCGGGTCGGCGCGCAGGGCCGTGGTCGGCTGGTCGTCGGGGTAGCCGCCGTAGCCCACGGAGCCCATCGCGGCGGTGGCCGCGACCGGCTGGCCGTCGAGGCAGGCCTCGATGTCGACGCGCATCTCGTCGGCCGACTGGTAGCGGTAGTCCGGGTCCTTGGTGAGGGCCTTGAGGACGATCGCGTCCATCTCGGGCGTGATCTCGGGGTCGAAGACGCTGGGTGACTGCGGCTCCTCCCGGACGTGCTGGTACGCGACCGCGACCGGGGAGTCGCCCACGAAGGGCGGGCGGACCGTCAGGAGCTCGTAGAGCAGACAGCCCGTCGAGTACAGGTCGGATCTGGCGTCGACCTGCTCTCCTTTCGCCTGCTCGGGCGACAGGTACTGCGCGGTGCCGATGACCGCCGCCGTCTGCGTCATCGTCATGCCGGAGTCGCCCATGGCGCGGGCGATGCCGAAGTCCATCACCTTGACCTGGCCGTTGCGCGTCAGCATGACGTTCGCGGGCTTGATGTCGCGGTGGACGATGCCGTTGCGGTGGGCGTACTCCAGGCCCTGGAGGATGCCGATGGTCATCTCCATGGCGCGCTCCGGCAGCAGCTTGCGGCCGGAGTGGAGCAGTTCGCGCAGGGTGGAGCCGTCGACGTACTCCATGACGATGTACGGGATCGAGACCCCGTCGATGTAGTCCTCGCCCGTGTCGTAGACCGCAACGATCGCGGGATGGTTGAGCGAGGCGGCCGACTGGGCCTCCCGGCGGAACCGGGCCTGGAAGGACGGGTCGCGCGCGAGATCCGCGCGCAGCGTCTTCACCGCCACGGTGCGGCCGAGGCGGGTGTCGTGCGCGAGGTAGACCTCTGCCATCCCACCACGGCCGAGCACATGGCCCAGCTCGTACCGGCCGCCGAGGCGACGCGGCTCTTCCATAGCTTCCTACCAGCCCTCTCCGTCGGTCCCGCCCGCACGTTCGTGTGGGTCGGAGGCTGCCGTCCGGGCCTACCGTACCCGGCTCGCTTTGTATGACCTGGCCAAGCCCGTAACCCGATACAGGACCGGTATCGCAACGTGCGCTTATGTGAAGGCGACGTGACGGGGCTCTCACTTCTTGCTGTTGATGACCGCCTCCATCACGCTCTTGGCGATGGGCGCCGCGAGGCCACCGCCGGAGATGTCGTCGCGGACGGCGTTGTCGTCCTCGACCACCACGGCCACGGCGACCGGGGTGCTGCCGTCGCTGAGCTTGGCGTACGAGAGGAACCAGGCGTAGGGGTTCTTGCTGTTGTTCTCGCCGTGCTGGGCGGTACCGGTCTTGCCGCCCACGGTGACGCCGGGGATCTGCGCGTTCTTGCCGGTGCCGTCCTTGACGACGGTCTCCATCATCGACTGGAGGGTCTGGGCGTTCTTCGCCGTCAGCGGCTGGCTCATCTTGTCCGGCTCGGTCTTCTCGATGGTGTCGAGGTTCGGTGCCTGGAGTTGGTCGACCATGTACGGCTTCATCAGGGTGCCGTCGTTGGCGACGGCCGAGGCGACCATGGCCATCTGCAGCGGGCTGGCGGCGGTGTTGTACTGGCCGATCGAGGAGAGCGCGGTCTGCGAGTCGTTCATGCCCTCGGAGAAGACCGACGCGCTGGAGCGGACCGGCGTGAACTGCTCGGCGTCGAAGCCGAACTTCTTGGCCTCCGCGAGCATCTTGTCGTTGCCGAGGTCGGCGCCGACCTTGCCGAAGACCGTGTTGCAGGAGTACTGAAGCGCGACGCGCAGGGTCGCGTTCTTGCAGGGGATGTTGCCCTCGTTCTTCAGCGGGGTCGTGGTGCCCGGCATGATCCACGGCAGCGGCGAATTGGTCTTCACGTCCGCGCCGTCGTAGAGGTTGTTCTCCAGGGCGGCGGCCGCGGTGACGACCTTGAAGGTCGAGCCGGGCGGGTAGACCTCGCGCAGCGCCCGGTTGAGCATCGGGTCGTCGGGGTTTTCCTTCTTCTGAAGCTTCTTCCAGGCGTCCTCGTCGGAGGTGCCGCTGCCGGCGATCGTCGAGGGGTCGTACGACGGGAAGGAGGCCAGCGCCAGGATCTTGCCGGTGGACGGCTCGATGGCGGCGACGGCGCCCTTGCCGCGCGTCTTGAGGCCGTCGTACGCGGCCTTCTGCGCGGCGGCGTTGAGGGTGGTGACGACGTTGCCGCCCTCCTTCGCCTTGCCCGTGATCATGTCGAGGGTGTTGCGGAAGAAGAGCCGGTCGTCGGTGCCGGTGAGGATCTCGTCCTCGATGGACTCCAGCTGGTTGGCGCCGTAGGCCTGCGAGACGAAGCCGGTGACGGGCGCCCACATCGCGCCGTCCTTGTAGGTGCGCTTGTACTTGAAGTCGCCCGAGGTCGTCGTGTGCCCGGTGATGGGACTGCCGCCGACGATGATGTCGCCGCGGGGCGTGGCGTAGCGCGCGATGGAGACACGGCGGTTGTTGTCGTCGGTCCTGAGGCTGTCGGCCTGGACGTACTGGATCCAGTTGTCGCGGATGAGGAGGGTGAGGACCAGCAGTCCGCAGAAGATCGCGATCCGGCGCAGGGGCTTGTTCACGGGCGGACCACCTGGGTCATCTCGGCGTCGGGGCTGGGGGCGGGGGCGGGCGCCGGTCGGCGTGCGGTGTCGCTGATGCGGATCAGGATGCCGATGAGGGCCCAGTTGGCGATGACGGAGGAGCCTCCGTACGCCAGGAAGGGCATGGTCATGCCGGTCAGCGGGATGAGGCCCATGACGCCGCCTGCGACTACGAAGACCTGGAGGGCGAAGGCGCCGGAGAGGCCGACGGCGAGCAGCTTGCCGAAGGGGTCGCGGGCGGCGAGGGAGGTGCGCACGCCGCGCTCCACGATCAGGCCGTACAGCAGCAGGATCGCCATGACGCCGGCCAGGCCGAGTTCCTCGCCGAAGGTGGCGAGGATGAAGTCGGAGTTGGCGGCGAAGCCGATGAGGTCGGAGTTGCCCTGGCCGAGGCCGGTGCCGAGGGTTCCGCCGGAGCCGAAGGCCCACAGGGCCTGCATGGACTGCTCGGTGTGTCCGGCGACGCCCTGCCGGCTGAGCGTGAACTCGCGCATGGGGTCGAGCCAGGCCTCGACGCGCTGCTGCACATGCGTTTCGAAGGTGGCGACGCCGACGGCGCCGGCCGCGGACATCAGCAGACCGAAGACGATCCAGCTGGTGCGCTCGGTGGCGACGTACAGCATGATGATGAACATTCCGAAGAACAGCAGCGACGTACCGAGGTCGGTCTCGAAGACCAGGATCAGGATCGAGATCACCCAGACGACGACGATCGGTCCGAGGTCGCGGCCGCGCGGCAGGTAGAGGCCCATGAAGCGGCGGCTGGCGAGGGCCAGGGCGTCTCTCTTCACCATGAGATAGCCGGCGAAGAAGATCGCGAGAGCGATCTTCGCGAACTCTCCCGGCTGGATGGTGAATCCGGCGATCGAGATCCAGATCCTGGCGCCGAACACGTCCAGGCCGAGTCCCGGGACCAGCGGCAGAAGCAGCAGGATCAGCGCGCCGACCATGGAGATGTACGTGTAGCGCTGCAGGACGCGGTGGTCCTTGAGGAAGATCAGCACGACCGCGAACAGGGCGACGCCCAGCGCGGAGTACAGCAGTTGGCGGGGGGCCGCGTCGACGTAGTTGCTGACCCGCTCCTGAAGTCGCTTCGACTGGTCCAGCCGCCAGATGACCACCAGGCCGATGCCGTTGAGGAGCGTCGCCAGCGGCAGCAGCAGCGGGTCCGCGTAGGGCGCGAACTTCCGTACGACGAGATGGCCGACGCCCGCGAGCAGGCCGAGTCCGAGGCCGTAGCTCAGCAGACCGGCGGGCACCTGGTCGTTGATGGCCAGGCCCACGTTGGCGTAGGCGAACACCGGGATGAGTACGGCGAACACCAGCAGGGCGAGCTCGGTGTTGCGCCGGCTCGGGGTGCCGATCGAGCCGATCGTGGACGTGTGGTGCGTCGACTGGTTGGTTGTACTGCTCATCGTGTGACGGGGCCTCTCACGGCTTGCCTACTGCGTACCGCACTGCGAGACGACCTTCTGCTCTTCCTCCGAGAGAGTGGGGCCGGGGCTGGGAGTGGGTGCGGTCGTGGACGGGGACGGGGAGGTCGGCTGCGAGCCCGACGGGTTGGGTGTCGGTGTCGCTTTGGACGTGAGAGAGGTACGGGTGGTTCCCGTGGTGCCTCCGGCCTCGCCCTCGCCGGTCTTGGAGTTGGTCTCGCTCTCGGCCGCCTGCTGGGCGGCCCGCTTCTTGCACGCGGAGGCTTGCAGGGCCAGCTCGTCGATCTTCTTCTGGGCGTTCTTCAGACCGCCCTCGGCGATCGTGCCCTCGACGAGCTTCTGCTGGTACGGCGGCAGGTACTTGAGCGCGATCTCGGGGTGGTCCTTCGAGACGTCCGACAACGACACCCAGGCCAGGTCCTGGCTGATGCCCCGGTACAGCGCGACGTGTTCGCCGTTGGTGCCGACGTAGTACTGCGTCTGCGTCCAGCGGTAACCGCCGTACATGCCGCCGCCGACGACGGCGAGTGCGAGCACGACGTAGAAGGATCTCTTCAGCCACTTGCGCCCCTTGCGGGGTTTGACGAAGTCGTCGTCGCCGTAGTCGCCGAAGCCGGTGGTGGAGATGAAGCCGGTGGTGTCGCCGGAGCCGGGCGGGCCGAACTCGCCGCCTGAGCCGCCTTGTCCGGGCACCTGGCGGCCGAGCCCGGAGGCGCGGCCGGCCGGGGTCTGCATGATGCCGTTGTCGTGGAGCTGGTTCTGGTTCTCGGCGACGGCGCCGACCACGACCGGGGTGTCGGACAGCTGCCCGGCGAGGGTGTCCCCGGTGTCGAGGTCGAGGACGTCGGCGATGATGACCGTGATGTTGTCGGGGCCGCCGCCGCGCAGCGCGAGCTGGATGAGCTCCTGCACGGTCTCCTGGGGGCCCTGGTAGCTGGCGAGGGTGTCTTCGAGGGTCTGGTGGGACACGACCCCGGACAGCCCGTCGGAGCAGATCAAGTAGCGGTCGCCGGCGCGGACTTCGCGGATGGAGAGGTCGGGCTCGACGTGGTCGCCGCTGCCCAGCGCGCGCATCAGCAGGGAGCGCTGCGGGTGGGTGGTGGCTTCCTCTTCGGTGATGCGGCCCTCGTCGACCAGGCGCTGTACCCAGGTGTGGTCCTGGGTGATCTGGGTGAGGACGCCGTCGCGGAGCAGGTACGCGCGGGAGTCGCCGACGTGCACGAGACCGAGCCGCTGGCCGGTCCACAGCAGGGCGGTGAGCGTGGTGCCCATGCCCTCGAGCTCCGGGTCCTCGTCCACCATCGCGCGCAGCTGGTCGTTGGCGCGCTGCACGGCGGTGCCGAGCGAGGTGAGGATGTCGGAGCCGGGTACGTCGTCGTCGAGGGCGACGATGGTGGAGATGGCCTCGGAGGAGGCGACCTCGCCGGCCGCCGCGCCGCCCATGCCGTCGGCGATGGCGAGCAGGCGCGGACCGGCGTATCCGGAGTCCTCGTTGCCCTCCCGGATCATGCCTTTGTGCGATCCGGCGGCGAAGCGCAGTGACAGACTCATGCGCACCTCGCCCGTCGGCTCCGGGTACATCCGCACGGTGCCCACCCTCCGGTCGGGAGCGCGCCGGGGCCCGGGGTGCCGGGCGCCGCTGCGTGCTCGCTCCGCTCGCTCATTTTCGTACTACTTCCGCAGCTCGATGACAGTCTTGCCGATGCGGATCGGCGCGCCCGGTGCAATCGGCGTGGGGGTCGTCAGCCGCGTTCGGTCGAGGTACGTGCCGTTGGTGGAGCCCAGGTCCTCGACGATCCACTGGCCGTCGCGGTCCGGGTAGATCCTGGCATGGCGGCTGGAGGCGTAGTCGTCGTCCAGCACGATGGTGCTGTCGTGCGCCCGGCCCAGGGTGATGGTCTGGCCCTGGAGCGCGACGGTGGTGCCGGTGAGTGTGCCCTCGGTCACCACCAGCTTGGTGGGGGCGTTACGGCGCTGCCGGCCCCCGGCGGCCTGCTGGCGCTGTTGCGGGGGCGCGGCCTGGCGGGCGGCGGCCTGCTGCTGCCGTCCGCCCTCCCGGCGCGCACCGCGCTGGGTGACGCGCGTACCGAACAGGTCGCTGCGGATGACCTGCACGGCCACGATCACGAACAGCCACAGTACGGCCAGGAAACCCAGCCGCATGACCGTGAGGGTCAGCTCTGACATTGCCCCCGCTTCACCCTTCGGCTTGCCGGTAAATGATGGTGGTGCTGCCCACGACGATCCGCGAGCCGTCGCGGAGCGTAGCGCGGGTGGTGTGCTGCCCGTCCACCACGATGCCGTTGGTGGAGCCGAGATCCTGGATCGTCGAGGGCGTTCCGGTCCGGATCTCGCAGTGCCGGCGGGAGACGCCGGGGTCGTCGATCCGCACGTCGGCCTCGGTGCTGCGGCCCAGCACGAGCGTCGCGCGGGAGATCTGATGGCGGGTGCCGTTGATCTCGATCCAGTGGCGCATGCGACCGCCGGCCGCGGGAGCGGGTGCGGCCGGGGGCCGTTGTCCGCCCGCGGGCTGAGGGTAGCCGTAACCGCCGCGGCCGCCGGGGGGCGGTGCGGCCGGCATGGGCGGGGCGCCCGCGGGTGCGGCGGGCGGCGGGTAGCCGTAGCCGCCGGGAGCGCCGGGGGCCGGGCGGCCCGCAGCCGGGCTCGCCGGGGCGGGTCCGGGGCCCTGTTGGCTGGTGGAGGAGGCGAGCGTACGGCTGCGCACCCGGTACAGACCGGTGTCGAGGTCGTCCGCCTTCTCCAGGTGGACCTTGATGGGGCCCATGAAGGTGTAGCGCTGCTGCTTGGCGTAGTCGCGCACCATGCCGGCGAGCTCGTCGCCGAGCTGGCCGGAGTAGGGGCTGAGCCGCTCGAAGTCCGGCGTACTCAGCTCCACGATGAAGTCGTTGGGGACGACTGTCCGGTCGCGGTTCCAAATGGTCGCGTTGTTGTCGCACTCCCGCTGGAGTGCTCCCGCGATCTCCACGGGCTGGACCTCTGACTTGAACACCTTGGCGAAGGTGCCATTGACCAGACCTTCGAGACGCTGCTCGAACTTCTTCAGGACTCCCATGGGGCACCTCCTCCGTCGCTGCTGCCGCTGTCCTTCGTCCCGCTGAGCGGGCACTGCCTTGCCTGGTACCGCTGGTACTGCTTACTGATCGTATCCACGCGCCGGTGAATCGGCTGGTTCCCCCTGTCGGCCCGGTCGACGGGTGTCGACGCCTGACGAAGTTCCCTGTGGAGCTCCCCTTCGAACTCTTCTCGGACGTAGTCCCGACGACGTCGTCCTGACAAGGATCGTAGAGGCGGCCGCACATCAGTGTCCCGCACTGGGCTGTGCACCTGGACCGGCTCCTGGGCAGACGGCCGGGACCGGTACGAGGTTGATACGTGAACAGGTCTGCCTTGATACGGAGTCGCGGCCCTCGGGGGTTTGGTCGGCCGAGGGGGGCACGGGACGGCCGTGCTGGTCGGGCGGTACGACTGTGCTGGTGGGCGGCTGTGGGGCCGTAAGGGATGTGAATCCACCCAGTCCTGCGTGCTAATGTTCTGCGTGTCGGAAGGCGCCAGCCCCCTGGTGGGAAGGGCCGAAAGACACACCCAATGCGCGGGTGGCGGAATAGGCAGACGCGCTGGATTCAGGTTCCAGTGCCCGAAAGGGCGTGGGGGTTCAACTCCCCCCTCGCGCACAGCGAAGAACCGACGAAAAGTGCTCTAGTTGCACCGACGGAACGGGCGGCATCGTGATCACGATGCCGCCCGTTCCTCTGTGTGTGGCCAAGAACACGTGGACCGCCGACGGCTGGGGCCGTCGGCGGTCCGGTTTTTGGGTGTGTGGATCTTCGGTTGCTATGCCGGGGGCTTGATTGTTCGACTGCGGACTACTGCTGGCTTGTGAGGAAGCTCTCAGGGTTTGGTGATGTAGCCCTTGGGGGTCCAGGTGCCCAGTGGCTTGGTCTTGCGGCGGCGGGTGGGTCGGCGGTGGGGCCGGTCGCCGTGGAGGGCGATGGAGTTCGCCCAGGCGGTGAGCTTGCGGCGGTTGGCGTGGCCCAGTTGGAAGGCCAGCAGGAGGGTCTGGGCGGCGATGCCGCGGATGCGGCGGGTGCCGGCGTCTTCGAGGCGTTCGTAGAGGGGGTCCTTGGCGTAGCCGTTGATGCCTTCGACGCTGTTGCGGAGCCGGAAGTAGACGCGCTGCCAGGCTTCGGAGCCGTACTGGAGGGGCTGCCAGAGCTTGGCGCCGGCTTCCGGCGGGACCGTGACCGTCTTCTGGACGCAGCACAGGGGTGAGCCCGCAGGGCTGGGGGCTGGGTCGATGAGGGGCAGGTGGATGCCGCGGCCGAGGGTGTGCTTTCTTGAGTGGGCACTGGGTGCGGTTGGCCTCGGCGGGGCACATGACGCGGCGGTGGCCTTCGGCGTCGGGGCGCTGCTTGGGCATGAAGAGGTAGGCGGCTCGGGCGCGGATACGGTCGATCCAGGTCTGCTTGTCGATCTTCTCGGCGACCAGGTCCTTGGTGGCGTCCTTGAGGGTCTGGGGCATGGAGGGGCAGTACCAGTTGCCCTCGACGAGTTCGGCGCCGGCGAAGCCGGCCTGGACGCCGAGCTGGTCCTTCGCGTAGTCGTAGACGGGCTCGTAGCCCATGGCGCGGATGGGGAGCTGGTAGTTCTCCTGTTTCTGGTCGTTGTAGGCGCGGTCACCGGCGAGATAACCACGCGGCAGGCTGTCGTCGATCTGCTGGAGAGCTTCGACGGCGACGTAGCCGGGACGGAGGCTGGGCTTGTCGACAGAGAAGGCGATGACCAGAGCGGGGACGACGTCGGGGTCGGCGGAGCCGTCGGGCAGCGGGACGCCGTCGTGGTCGGGGTCCCGGGCGATGACGAGCGAGGCGTCGTAGCCGAACAGCCGCTTCTTGATCCGGTCTGTTTTCTTCCGGAGTTTGGCGCCGTTCTTGTCCTGCTGGGCGGGGGCGAGGTCGTCGAGGGCGAGGGGGTCCTTGTGCTTGGCGGTGCCGAACTGATCTGCGCGGTAGCCATTGACGGGCTCACTCAGTAAGGGCTGCGCTGTCGGCTGGGGCTCTGCCCGGGTTGATTGGCAGGCAGTTCGATGGGCTGGATCGAAAAAACGAATCGGCTGGTCAGCGCACTACCCGTTGATCACTCAAGTCGGTGAACCCATCCCATCGGCCAGAAACATGATCGCGGTGTCGGAGTTCTTTTCGGTCGGAGAGATTCTCCGTCGGAAGGGGATTGTTCATGGTCGCGCTTTATCGATCCAGGCTTGTCATGGCCCTTGCTACCGCGTGCGCTCTCGTGTTGACGAGCTCCTCGGCGGCGCAGGCTGGCGCTGTCGGATCGACTCCTGTCCGAACCTTCGAGTACAGCGTTGGCGGCATGACGATGAAGGTTCCGACCGGCTGCATGTTCACACACATCATCCGAGGTGGCGGGAAGAAGATCACCTATCAGAACGCCGGCGTCGACTGTGCTTTTGTCGCCGCGCTCGGCACCGGCTTCTGCAACTGGCGGATCGACTTCACGTACGCGAACACCAACAACAAGACGTACAGGACCTCCCGGGGGCGAACGCACCCCGAGTGCAAGATCGATCCGATGCGGAACAACTCTCCCCAGACGCTGCCTCGTTATGGAAAGGCGTGTGCGCATCTCCACGTGAACGGGGTGCGCCGAGTGAGCCAGTGCCACCACATCACGAAGTGAGTTGTTCATGATTGATCAACAGCAGGGGCGGGACCAGCGATGGGAGGCGCGACGGCGGTCGGCTGGGATCGCCGCGTTCGTGGCGGGTCTCGTCGTGACACTCGCCTTCTTCGCTTTCTTCCCTGGGCTTCCGCACGTCATCGACTGGGGGGCGATCGTCGTCGCCGTCCTGGCAGGAACACTCGCCCGATGGGTCTGCCAGTCCTGGATGGGAAAGAGGAGCAGAGAGAGCAAGTGAGTTCGGGCATAGTGACGCGGTCCGCCAAAGGACCTTGGCGGTTACTGGGGGCGGACGTCTTGCGGGTGCTGGGGGCCTTGAAGCCCTGATCTGCGCCGTGGGAAATCTGCGCCAACAGCGCGGGAAACGATCTACGAGTCGGTCTCGTGTGGCCTGATCAGCGCGTTTCGTCGGTGCCCCACAGCGAAGAACCGACGAATCGGGTCTCTGCGAGTGACGGGAGTCACCGCAGGGGCCCGTTTCTCGTTTCATGGTCGCTGTGAGGCATCGCACAGCCTGGTCAGGACATACGACGGGCCCCGACGCGTGAGCTATCTCACGGGCGGGGCCTGTCTTCGTTGCCGCGGTACGACCCCCTTCCCGTGACCGGTGTCGTACGCCCTCGAAAATACCCCCCCAGGTATCCTGCTACCGTAGGAACCAGATACCCCGGGGGGTAATTTCAGTCGAGGGAGAGTGCCGTGTTCTTTGCCGAGGTGCTGGAGACCGGAGGGCTGGGCAACCGGAGTTACCTGGTCGGAGGTGCCCGCGCGGCCGTGGTCGTGGACCCGCCGCGGGACATCGACCGGGTGATCGCCGCGGCGGCTCGGCGCGGGGTGCGGATCGTCGCCGTCGCCGAGACCCATGTGCACAACGACTACCTGACCGGCGGCCCGGAACTGGCCCGGCTGACCGGCGCGCGCTATCTCGTGCCGGCCGGCGCCGACGTGACGTACGCGCGCGTGCCGATGGCCGACGGGGAGGTGGAGCCGGTCGACGGGGAGTTGGCGCTGCGGGCGGTGGCCACTCCCGGCCATACCCCGCACCACACCTCGTACGTCTTGCAGGACGCGGGGCGGGCGGTGGCCGTCTGCACCGGCGGGTCGCTGTTGATCGGCGGCGTGGGCCGGCCCGATCTGGTCGAGCCGCGGCTGACCGAGCGGCTGGCCCGCGCCCAGCACGCCTCCGCGCACCGGCTCGCGGCCGAGCTGGACGACGAGGTGGCCGTGCTGCCCACCCACGGTTTCGGCAGCTTCTGTTCCTCCGCCCCGGGAGGCGGCGCGCAGAGCACGATCGGTGCTGAGCGGGCGTCGAATCCGGCGCTGGTCCAGGACGTGGACACGTTCGTGAAGGACCTGCTGGCCGGGCTGGACGATGTCCCCGCCTACTACGCGCACATGGGTCCGGCCAACGCCGGCGGCCCCGCGCCGCTCGATCTGACCGCCCCGCCGCGTGCCGACGCCGACGAGCTCGCCCGGCGTCTCGCGGCCGGCGAGTGGGTCGTCGACCTGCGCCACCGGGTCGCCTTCGCCGCCGGACACGTGGCCGGGGCGTACAACTTCGAGGCCGACGGGCAGTTGGCGACGTACCTGGCCTGGATGATTCCGTGGGGCAGGCCGGTGACGCTGCTCGGGGAGAGCGCCGAGCAGGTCGGCCGGGCCCAGCGGGAGTTGGCCCGGGTGGGGATCGACCGCCCGGCCGCGGCGGCCGTGGGGTCCCCGGCCGACTGGATCGCGCCTGGGGCCGCGCCCGTCTCCTTCGCGCGGGCCACCTTCGCCGACCTGGCCGCCGCGCGCCGACGGGGCGAGGACGTGGTCGTGCTCGACGTGCGCCGGGACAGCGAGCGCGCGGCCGGCTGGATCGAGGGCAGCGTCCACATTCCCGTCCACCAGATCCACCGGCGGTCGGCCGAGGTGCCCGCGGGGACGGTGTGGGTGCACTGCGCGGGCGGAATGCGGGCGGCCATCGCGGCGTCCGTGCTCGATGCCGTGGGGCGGGATGTGGTGGCGGTCGACGACGGGTACGGGGCGGCGGGCGGGGCTGGGCTCGCTCTGGTGACGCCTGTTATGCATGGTGCTGCCGGTGCTGCCGGTGCTGCCGGTGCTGCCGGTGCTGCCGTTGTGCCCGTTGCCGCTGTTGTGCCCGTTGCCCTCCTCGCCCCTGTCACCTCCGCGGCGGGCGGGAGCCGGTGCTGATCCGTCGCTGCCGCGACCGCTCGCGACCGGCTGCCGAGAGGCTGTGTGTGCGGGATGCGGGCGGCGCCGCCGGGACTGGCATATGAACGCTTATCCGATGTATGCGGCTTATGGGATGCACGCGGCGGCGGCTACGACGGTGTCCACGGCCGCGTTCGTCCTGGCCCTGCTCGCCGGGGGGTTGGTCGGGCTGGCGCTGGGCGCGCTGGGGGCGGGTGGCAGCATCCTGACCGTCCCGGCCCTGATCTACCTGCTCGGCTTCAGCCCGGCCGCGGCGACCACCGCCGGCCTGGTCGTCGTGATCGTCACATCGGTCACCGCGCTGCTGGCCCACGCCCGGGCCGGAGCGGTGCGCTGGCGGGCCGGACTGCTGTTCGCGGCGGCCGGTGTGCTGCCCGCCGCTGCGGCCGGCGCCCTGTCCGCACGCCTTCCCGAAGCCGTGCTGACCCTCCTGTTCGCGGCGCTGGCCGGGCTGGCCGCCCTGCACATGCTGCGCCGGCGCGCGCCTCGGGAGAACGGGGCCGTGTCGGTCGTACGGGCGGCGGGGACCGGGGCCGGGCTGGGCGCCGTGACCGGGTTCCTCGGAGTCGGCGGCGGTTTTCTGGCCGTACCGGCGCTCGTGACCGTGCTGGCCGTACCGATGGGCGCGGCGGTGGGCACGAGTCTGCTGGTGATCGTCGCGAATGCGGCGGTGGCCCTGGTGGCCCGGGCGCACTCCGCCGCACAGCTGGACTGGGCGCTGATCGCGCCGTTCCTCGCGACGGCCGTCCTGGGGGCGTGGGACGGCCGGCGGCTGGCCGTGAAGGTTTCGGCGGGGGCGCTGCGGCGGGTGTTCGGTGTCGTGCTGCTGGTGGTCGCGGTGGCCATGGGTGTTATGGCGGGGGTTACCGCGGGGGTTACAGCGGGCGTTACGGCGGTGCGGTGAATCAGGTCGTGGGGCAGGTCAGGCAGGTGCGTCAGGCCAGGGAGTGCGTCAGGCCGGGGAGGTGCGTCAGGCCAGGGAGAGGAAGAGCTTCTCCAGGCGGGCTCGCATCTGTGCGGAGTCCCGCACCTCCGGGTCGTCGCTGGTCATGCACTGCTGTAGGCCGGTCGCGATGAGTGAGAAGCCGGCCCGGTCCAGGGCCCGGGAGACCGCGGCGAGCTGTGTGACCACGTCCTCGCAGTCCCTGCCTTCCTCGATCATCCGGATGACTCCCGCGAGCTGGCCCTGAGCCCGCCGCAGCCGGTTGAGCGCCGACTTCAGTTCCTCGGCCGACATGTCGAGTTGCACGCTTCCTCCTCTGTATACCCCCGTGGGTATCTTACCGCGCGGGTTCCATCAACCCGAAAGGTTCTCTTCCATGACGACTCCTGCACCTGTCCCTGTCCCTGTTCCCAGCCCCGCTCCCGCCACTTTGACCCACCAGCAGGTCAGTGCCCGCCTCGACGAGTTCACGGTCGTGGATGTGCGCACCCCCGGTGAGTACGCCGGTGGGCACCTCCCCGGTGCCCACAACGTCCCCTTGGACCGGCTGGACGAGGCCGCGGACGCCCTGAGGGCCGTCGCCGCGCGCGGGCCGTTGCTGATCGTATGTGCCTCGGGTGCCCGGTCCGCCAAGGGCTGCGTCCGGCTGGCGGGTGTGGGCGTCGAGGCGGCCACTCTGGAAGGCGGCACCGGTGGCTGGGCCGCGGCGGGCCATCCGGTCGAGCGCCCGGCCGGGGCCCGCGCCCCCTGGGCCATGGACCGCCAGGTGCGCCTGGCCGCCGGGTCACTGGTCGTCCTCGGCTTCGGCGTGGGCCTGGCGCGGCCGTCCGCGCACCGGCTGTCCGGGCTGATCGGCGCGGGCCTGGTCTTCTCGGGCCTGACCAACACGTGCGGCATGGCCGCCCTGCTGGCCAGGCTGCCGTACAACCGGCCTCCCAAGGACACCGTCTCCTTTGCGGAGACGCTGCGGCGGCTGACTGCCTGAGCTGTGTGGAGTTATCCACAGGGTCTGACGCGTCTCGGCAACCAGCTGTAACGTCGGCACGAGTTGATGTTCGTGCGGGTGCGGGGGAGGCGGTCGGGATGACCGAGGTCGGTGCGGAGAAAACTGTGGATTCAGTTCCGAATTCAGTTCCGGATTCAGTTCCGGATTCAGCAGCTGAGCCGTTGAGTGCCGGGCGTGCCGGCCGGCTCCCGCGGGTGCGGGGTCTCGCCCAGTGGCCCGTCCAGGGGACGCCCAAGGAGGAGGGCAAGGCGCTGCGGCGACAGGTACCGCGCGCCGCGCACGCCACCCTCGACCTGGACGGCGCCCGGCCCGACGCGGTGAGCGCCGTCGAGGAGTCCAGCCGCGGCCGTATCCCCGAGCTCACGCCGATGCGGGTCGGCAGGATGGCGGCCACGCCCTTCGCCTTCCTGCGCGGTTCGGCGGGCCTCATGGCGTACGACCTTGCGCGCACCCCCATGACGAGGATCCGCGCCCAGATCTGCGGCGACGCCCACGCGGCCAACTTCGGCCTGTACGGCGACGCGCGCGGCGGCCTGGTCATCGATCTGAACGACTTCGACGAGACGGTCCACGGCCCGTGGGAGTGGGACCTCAAGCGACTCGCCGCCTCGCTCGTGCTCGCCGGGCGCGAGGCGGGTGCGGACGAGGACACCTGCCGCAAGGCGGCGCACGACGCGGCCGGCGCCTACCGCCGCACCATGCGGCTGCTCGCCAGGCTCCCGGTGCTGGACGCGTGGAACGCCATCGCGGACGAGGAGCTCGTCTCCCACACCGACGCCCACGACCTGCTCGGCACGCTGGAGCGGGTCTCCGAGAAGGCGCGGTCCAACACCAGCGGGCGCTTCGCGGCGAAGTCGACGGAAGTGACCGAGGACGGCGGGCGCAGCTTCGTCGACGCCCCGCCGGTGCTGCGGCGCGTCGAGGACGCGGAGGCGGCGGCGGTGACCGCGTCCCTGGAGGAGTACCTCACCACGCTCTCCGAGGACCGCCTTCCGCTGCTGGCCCGCCACGCGGTGCACGATGTCGCCTTCCGCGTCGTCGGCACGGGCAGCGTCGGCGCCCGGTCGTACGTCGTGCTGCTCCTGGACCACCGGGGTGAGCCGCTCGTCCTCCAGGTCAAGGAGGTCCGGCCTTCGGCGCTGGTGCCGCATCTGGTCAGCGCCGGGTTCGAGGTGCCCGAGGCGGAGCACGAGGGCCGTCGCGTGGTCATGGGACAGAAGCGCATGCAGGTGGTCAGCGACATCCTGCTGGGCTGGACGTCGGTCGACGGAGTCCCCTTCCAGGTACGGCAGTTCCGCAACCGCAAGGGCAGCGTCGACCCCGCGGCCCTGGCCGCCGACCAGATGGACGACTACGGCCGGATGACCGGCGCGCTCCTGGCCCGCGCCCACACCCACAGCGCCGACCCGCGCCTGATCGCCGGCTACTGCGGTAAGAACGAGGAACTGGACGAGGCGATCGCCGCGTTCGCCGTCTCCTACGCCGACCGCACCGAGGCGGACCACGCGGAGCTGGTGGCGGCGGTGCGGTCGGGGCGGATCGCGGCGGAGGTGGGGGTGTGAGGGACGCGGCGGCGTGCTGACGGGTCCCCTCCGGCGCCCGGTCCAGGGCGAGGGGCTCAGGGGGCACTCCCGGCGTGGCCTACGCTGGTCGGGTGACGACCCCGGAAGCTGAGCAAGGTGGTGTCGCCGGGGAGAGTCCGGCGACGCCCGAGGGCGGTGCGCCTCGGCCCGAGGAGCGGCTGGAGCGGGCCGTGCGGGCCGCCGAGCAGGCGCTGATCGAGTACGAGATCGCGGTCGAGACCTTCCGTATCGAGGTCGAGAACTTCGAGCGGCTGCACCATCAGAAGCTCGGCCCGATGTACACCCGGCTCGACGAGCTGGACGCGCAGATCGCCGAGGCGCGGGCCGCCCGCACCGGCGACCCCGAGGACCTGCGCAAGGCGGACGAGGCGCGGGCCCGGGTCATGCCGATGCCCGGCGTCGAGGAGCTCTTCAACGGCTGGATGGACGGCGAAGGCCTGTTCCCCGAGGCCACGGCGATGCTCACCGACCAGCCGGTGCGGCCACCCCAGCGCGTGCGCCCCAGCGACGAGGCCCGCAAGCTCTACCGCGAACTGGCCAGAAAGGCGCACCCCGATCTGGCACAGGCCGAGGGCGAACGAGCGCGCCGCGAGGAGTTCATCACCCGGGTCAACGCCGCCTACGCCCGTGGCGACGAGGCGCTGCTGCGGGAGCTGGCCGAGGAGTGGGCCGCCGGGCCGAAGCCGCCGGAGCAGGGGCCGACGCCCAGCGAGGAGCTCTACGTCCGCCTCGAATGGCTCGCCCGGCGCAAGGAACTGCTCTCGGTGGTCGCTCGGGAACTGGAGGAGGGCGCGATCGGCTCGATGCTCCGGATGGCCCCGGACGACCCCGACCGCCTCCTGGACGAGATCGCCGAGAAGCTCCTGGCCGACGTCGCCGCCCGCGAGGCGGAGCTGGCGGAGCTGCTCGGGTAGGCGACGGCTGGGCGGCTACGGCTGGGCGGCTACGACCGGGCGGCGGCTGGGCCGCGACGGCTGGTCGACGTCCGGGCGACGGGCTCGGCGGGCCCGGCGACTCCTTCGTCGGGTAGCGTCGGGGACATGCATTTCGGAGCTGGTGTGCCCACGGTCGAGGTCTCGGACCTCAAGGACGGCGACTTCCTGCTGGACGTCCGCGAGGACGACGAGTGGCAGGCGGGTCACGCCGAAGGGGCGCTGCACATCCCCATCAGTGACTTCGTGGCCCGGTACGGCGAGCTGACCGAGGCCGCGCCGCAGGACGGGCGGGTCCATGTGATCTGCCGCTCCGGCGGGCGTTCGGCCCAGGTCGCGATGTACCTGGCCCAGCAGGGCGTCGACGCCGTGAACGTCGAAGGCGGCATGCAGGTGTGGGCGGCCGCCGGCCGCCCCGTCGTGACCGACGAGGGGCAGCCGGGCTTCGTCCTGTAGGCGCGGAGGCCGGGTAGGCGCGGAGGCCGGGCAAGAGGCGGGAACCGACCGCTCACCCCAGCGGATGGGCGGCTAAGGCCGCTCACCCCAGCGGATGGGCGGCCAGCAGGTCGCCCAACGCCTCCTCGTGCGCGGACGCCGGGCCGAGCGACAGCTCCAGGTGCTTGGCCCAGGCGTGATAGCGGTGCAGCGGGTAGTCGACGTCGGCGCCGAACCCGCCGTGCAGATGCTGCGCTGTCTGCACGACCCGGCGTACCCCCTCGGAGGCCCAGATCTTGGCGACGGCCACGTCACCGGAGGCGGGCAGCGCCCCCGGTGTCCCCGAGCCGATCCGCCACGCGGCCTGCCACAGCGTGGCCTCCATGGCCCGCAGGTCGATGTAGCGGTCGGCGGCCTGCACGGCGACGGCCTGGAAGGTGGCGACCGGGAACCCGAACTGCTCCCGCTTGCTGGTGTACTCGCCGGTCATTCCCAGGACCCGCTCCCCCAGGCCGAGCGCCAGCGCGCACGTCCCGGTGGCCAGCAGATCTCGCAGCCACTCCCACGCCCCGTCGGCCTCGATGACGTCAGGGCCCGCGATCCGCGCGGAGTCGAGGCGCAGTTCGCCGAGCCGCTCGCCGGCGGTGGAGACCTGCTCGGCGAGAGCGACGCCCGTGTGGCCCGGGGAGCAGAGGGGGACCAGCGCGAGGACGGTCCGGTCGGCGGCCGTCCGCGCGGGGACGACGACGAAGTCGGCGTTGTGTGCCCACGGCACCGTCGTCTGCGCGCCGTCCAGGATCCACGCCTCATCCTCCTGCCGTGCGGTGACGGCGAGTTCGGCCGGATCATGGCCGCTGCGGCCACTCGCCGCGACGCTCAGCACGACCTCCCCGCGTCCGGCCCGGGCCAGCAGCGCGGACTTCAACTCCTCACCGCCGTAGGTCTGTACGGCTGCCAGGACCGCGCTGTTCTCCAGGAGCGGCACCCGTGCCAGCACCTTCCCCGCCTCGCGCAGCACCAGGCACAGCGCGATGGCGTCCAGGCCCGCCCCGCCGTACTCCGGGTCCGACAGCAGGCTCAGCAGGTCCGCGTCGGCGAGCCTGGCCCACAGCGCGCGGTCGAAGTCGTCGGCGACGGCGCCCGCGGTGAGGGCGGGGCTGGGCACCGCGTCCGGCGCGACCCCGGCGAACACCCCCCGCGCCGCCTCGGCCGCCGCTTGCTGCTCCTCGGTGAAGGTGAAGTCCACGGTCCTGTCCTCCCGCCGGGTCCGCCGATCTGACGGTCCGTCAAGATAGAACAGGTTCTAGAAGAAGGGAACGGTCCGCCACCGGTGAAGGTCATGCGGGCGGTACGAGTCCGCACGAGTGCGCATGGATCCGCACGAGTCCATGCGGGACCATGCGGAAGGGATCCACGCGGATCCATCGAGCTGTCGACCGTCTGTTCGATTTACGTGATCTCGCCGTGCGGCGGGCGCCGTAAGGTGTCCAACCTGCGGTGGGGGCTGTGCCGGGCGGGCGGGCCTGAGTACCGTTCCGTGCGTGCGTCGTGGGAGCGCGTGCCGTGGGAGTGGTGGCTGCGTCTGGGCGTCTGGTGTGGCTGGTGTGGCGCACGCTGCGGTCGGGAGCTGGGTGACCGCCGGGGTAAACGGACCGGGATCGGGAGACGGGGCGGAATGGACGCGTACGACGGAGCCTCGAAGGCCCCCCACGGGCCGGACGAGCCGGGCGCCGCGCCCGCCGAGGCCCAGGACTCCCCGCCCGACGGGCAGGAGGGCACCCCCTCCGCAGGGCCGGATGTCACCTCGCCCGACACCCCCAGAGCCCCCGCCCCGCCCCCCGATGGCCGTCCCGGTGTCGCCGCGCTGTCCGTGCGCTACCAGATAGGTGTCGCCGTGGCCCTCGCGGTCGTCGCTGTCGGCGTCTGTGTGCATCTCGGCATGGTGTTCCTGCACGTGGCGCCGCCGAACACGCTGACGAAGCAGCACGGCAAGGCGATCGACGACTGGATCTTCCCGGAGTTCGAACAGAACTGGAAACTGTTCGCGCCGGACCTGCTTCAGCAGAACATCGCCGTCCAGGTCCGCGCGCAGGTCCGCACCGCGGACGGCGGGATACGAACGACCGGCTGGTACGACCTGTCCGCCCAGGACGGCCGCGCCATCGACGGCAACCCGCTGCCGAGCCACACCCAGCAGAACGAGCTGCGCCGGGCCTGGGACTACTTCGTCGCCTCGCACGACGCCGAGAACCGGCCGATGGGCCTGCGCGGCTCTCTGTCCGAGACGTATCTGCGCCGCATCGTGCTGCTGCGCCTCGACCGCGAGAACGCGGCGGGGAAGGGCGGCGTCGTCGACCTCGTCCAGATCCGCTCCCGTACCACCAATGTGCCGCCGCCCAAGTGGAGCGACGAGCGGGTCTCGAAGACACCGGTGTACCGCGTGCTGCCCTGGTGGTCGGTCACCGCGGCCAGGACCGAGGGGGCGTGAAGTGAACCGATTCGCCCTGGCCGTCTCCACCGGCATCGCCCGCGTCACCGAGTCCGCCCTCGGCCCGTACCAGACGGCCGTGATCCGCATCGGCTTCAGCGCGACCTGGCTGCTGTTCCTGCTGCGTGAGTTCCCCCACCGCCAGGAGATGTACGGCCCCGACGGACCCTGGAGCTGGGACCTCGCCGAGCAGCTGATCTCGACCAATGGCGCCTTCACGGCCCTGATGTGGTCCGACGGCCAGTTCTGGTTCGAGACCGTCTACGCGCTCGCCGCCTTGACGGCCGTCCTGCTGATGCTGGGCTGGCGCACCCGCACTATGTCCGTGCTCTTCATGGTCGGCGTGCTCTCCCTTCAGAACCGCAACATTCTCATGGGGGACGGCGGCGACAACGTCCTGCACGTGATGTGCATCTACCTGGTGTTCACGCGCTGCGGCCAGGTGTGGTCGCTGGACGCGCGGCGGGCGGAGCGCGCGCGAGCGGCACGCGCGCGTGGAGAGCATGTTCCGGACCGGGTCGGTCCGGCCCTGTGGGTGGTGCTCGGGCTCGCGCTGGTCGCGGTGACCCTGGCGGGCCGGCTCGACGGTGACTCGGCCATACCGGTGCTCCTGTGGGCCGTATGGCTCGCGCAGGCCCTGTGGTGGGTGATCGGGCGCTTCGCCAGGTCGGGGGAGCCGCGGATCCTGCTCGACGTCGTCGCCGACATCGTCCACAACGGCGCCCTGCTCGTGATCATGGCCGAGGCCTGTCTGATCTACGCGACGGCCGGCTGGTACAAGATCCAGGGCTCGCGCTGGCAGGACGGCACCGCCGTCTACTACCCGCTGCACCTCGACTCCTTCTCCCCGTGGCCCGCCCTCGCCGACGTGGTGGCGGCCAACGGCACGCTGGTCATGCTGATGACGTACGGCACCGTCTTCGCGCAGGTCGCCTTCCCCTTCACGCTGCTCAATCGACGGGCCAAGAACGTCCTGCTGGCGGCCATGATCACCGAGCACCTCGCGATCGCCGTGCTCCTCGGGCTGCCGTTCTTCTCGCTGGCGATGATCGCCGCCGACGCGGTCTTCCTGCCCACCTCGTTCCTGCGCCGGCTGGGCGGACAGGCGGCACGCGCGCGTGCCCGGCTGGCGGCCCGCCGGGGCCGTACGGCGGTGCCGAAACAGCGCACTCCGAAGGACTCCGAGAGTCCGGAGGACCCCGGGAACCCCGAGCACACGCACGTAGGCTTCACGGCATGACCCCTCCCGATCCCGTGGGCCTGTGGCACCGGCTCGCCGACACCTCCGTGCTGCTCGACGGCTTCCACGCCCTCAAGCACGCGCTGCGCTTCGCGGCGGGCGTCCCGGTGGCGGTCACCGTCGACCGGGCGGCCACGCTCGCCCTCGCGACGGAACTGGCGCCGGACGTACGGGAGACGCTGGACGGGCTGCTGACACAGGTGCCGGAGCCGACGTACCGGAGTCTGGTCCCGCGCCCGCACCCCACCGCGGTGGCCGCTTTGGCCCTACGTCCCTCCCGCGCGGCCAACCTGGAGAAGCTGGCGCACACTCCCCGCACCGCGCCCGTCGTGGTCCTCGACAACCCGCGCAACCTCGGCAACGCGGGCGCCGTGATCCGCCTGGCCGCCGGCTTCGGCGCGACCGGCGTGGTCACCACCGGCACGCTGGACCCCTGGCACCCCACGGTCGTCCGCGCCGGAGCCGGACTCCACTTCGCGACCGCCGTGGAACGGCTGACCGTCGCCGAACTGCCCTCCGGGCCGGTGTTCGCACTCGACCCGGAGGGCGACGACATCCGCGGCACCAAGCTCCCGGACGACGCCGTCCTCGCCTTCGGCTCGGAGCGCAGCGGCCTGTCCGCTCCGCTCCGCGCGCGTGCCGACCACTTGGTGGCGCTGCCGATGCGCCCCCAGGTCTCCAGCTACAACCTCGCCACCAGCGTGGCCATGACGCTGTACCACTGGAGCGCGAGCAGCTTCTAGGCCTCCCGGCGGACCTCCACCACCCGGAAGCGGTTGGCCACGAACGCCCCGTCGGTGAGGGCCGCGTTGGCCGCCGGGTTGCCGCCCGAGCCGTGGAAGTCGGAGAAGGCGGCCGTCTGGTTGACGTACACCCCGCCCGTGAGGTTCAGCGACAGCTGGGCGGCCTCCTCCAGGCAGACCTCCTGTACGGCCTGCTCGACCTCCTCGTCGGCGGTGTACGCGCCGACCGTCATCGCGCCCTTCTCGCGGACCGTGCGCCGCAGCAGTTCCATCGCGTCGGCCGCCGAATCGACCGCGACGGCGAACGAGACGGGCCCGAAGCACTCGCTCATGAAGGCGGCTTCATCGTCGGGCTTGGCGCCGTCCAGCTTCACGATGACCGGTGTCCGCACGACCGCTCCCGGGAACTCCGGGTTGCCGATCTCCCGTGAGGCGAGGGCGACTTCGCCCAGCCCGGCCGCCGCTTCCAGGCGGGCCTTCACGTCCGGGTTCACGATCGCGCCGAGCAGCGCGTTCGCGCGCGTGTCGTCGCCGAGCAGGCCCTCGATGGAGCGGGCGAGGTCGGCGACCACCTCGTCGAAGGTCCGGGGGCCCTCGTCGGTGCGGATGCCGTCCCGGGGGATGAGCAGGTTCTGCGGGGTCGTGCACATCTGGCCGCTGTACAGGGAGAGCGAGAAGGCCAGGTTGGCCAGCATGCCCTTGTAGTCGTCCGTGGAGTGGACCACCACCGTGTTGACGCCGGCCTTCTCCGTGTGGACCTGCGCCTGGCGGGCGTTGGCCTCCAGCCAGTCGCCGAACGCCGTGGACCCCGTGTAGTCGATGATCCGGATCTCTGGGCGCGTGGCCAGCGTCTTGGCGATGCCCTCGCCGGGGCGCTCGGCGGCCAGCGCCACCAGGTTCGGGTCGAAGCCGGCCTCGGCGAGCACTTCGCGCGCGACCAGCACGGTGAGCGCGAGCGGCAGCACCGCGCGCGGGTGGGGCTTCACCAGGACCGCGTTGCCGGTGGCCAGGGAGGCGAACAGGCCCGGATAGCCGTTCCACGTCGGGAAGGTGTTGCAGCCGATGACCATCGCGATCCCGCGCGGAACCGGCGTGAACCGCTTGCTGAGGACCAGCGGGTCACGCTTGCCCTGGGGCTTGGTCCACTCCGCCGTGTCGGGGGTGCGGATCTGCTCCACGTACGCGTACGCCACCGCCTCCAGGCCGCGGTCCTGCGCGTGCGGCCCGCCCGCCTGGAACGCCATCATGAAGGCCTGGCCGGAGGTGTGCATGACCGCGTGCGCGAACTGGTGCGTGCGGTCGCTGATCCGCTTGAGGATCTCCAGACACACCACCGCACGCGCCTCCGCGCCCGCGTCACGCCACGCGCGCTGCCCGGCCTTCATGGCGGGCAGCAGCACCTCGATGTCCGCGTGCGGGTATTCGACGCCCAGCTCGATGCCGTACGGCGAGACCTCGCCGCCCACCCAGTCGTCCGTGCCGGGCTGGGCGAGGGCGAGGCGGTTGCCCAGGAGGGCGTCGAAGGCGGCCTTGCCCGCCGCCGCGTCCAGGCTGCCGCTCTCGCCGTAGGCCTTGGGGTGCTCGGGGTGCGGGGACCAGTACGCGCGCGTGCGGATCGCTTCCAGCGCCTGGTCGAGAGTGGGCCGGTGCCGGGCGATCAGCTCGTGCGCCGTAAGGGCGGCGGTCATGGGTGACCAACTCCTCGTCTCAAGAACTCTTCGTCGAGCTCACGACCTGGGCAGAACATGGGCAGGAACAGCCCGACAGAGTTAGAGTAACCGAACGATCGGTCGGGACAAGGGGGACCGCCGCATCTGTGGAAAACCCCGTGCGGGAGGATCGCGCACATGACAGCACTCGACCTCAGCAGCCCCGTGGCCGTCGTCGGCACCGGCACCATGGGCCAGGGCATCGCCCAGGTCGCGCTCGTCGCCGGCCATTCCGTACGGCTGTACGACGCCGTCCCCGGCCGTGCGCGGGAGGCGGCCGACGCGATCGGCGCCCGCCTCGACCGGCTCGTCACGAAGGACCGGCTCAGCGGCGCCGACCGGGACGCGGCACGCGGCCGGCTGCTGCCCGCCGACAGCCTCGACGACCTCGCGGACTGCGGCCTGGTCGTCGAGGCGGTCCCGGAGCGCCTGGACGCCAAACAGGAGCTGATGCGGGCGCTGGAGGACATCGTCGACGACGACTGTCTGCTCGCCACCAACACCTCGTCCCTGTCGGTGACGGCCATCGGCGGCGCCCTGCGCAACCCTGGCCGCCTGGTGGGCCTGCACTTCTTCAACCCCGCGCCGGTGCTGCCCCTGGTCGAGGTGGTCTCCGGGTTCGCCACCGACGTCACGTCGGCCACGCGCGCGTACGAGTTGGCCCGCGCCTGGGGCAAGACCCCGGTCGCCTGCGCCGACACCCCCGGCTTCATCGTCAACCGCATCGCGCGGCCCTACTACGCCGAGGCCTTCGCGGTCTACGAGGCCCAGGGCGCCGACCCCGCCACCATCGACGCGGTCCTGCGCGAGTGCGGCGGCTTCAAGATGGGCGCCTTCGAACTGACCGACCTCATCGGCCAGGACGTCAACGAATCGGTCACCCACTCCGTGTGGCAGGCCTTCTTCCAGGACCCGCGCTTCACCCCCTCGCTCGCCCAGCGCCGCCTGGTCGAGTCCGGCCGCCTCGGCCGCAAGACCGGACAGGGCTGGTTCGACTACGCCGACTCCACCGACTACGCAGCGGGCGCCGAACCGCACACCGCCGAGCGGGCCCAGCAGCCCGCCTACGTCGTCGCCGAGGGCAATCTGGGCCCCGCCTCCGAACTGCTCGCCCTGGTCCGCGAGGCGGGCATCCCGGTGCGCGAGGAGGACGAGGACCACGGCACCCGCCTGGTGCTGCCCAGCGGCGGACAGCTGGCGCTCGCCGACGGACAGACCTCGGTGGAGTTCCGGGACGTCGTCTACTTCGACCTCGCACTCGACTACCGCAGGGCCACCCGCATCGCCCTGTCCGCCTCCCAGGACACCGCCCCGCAGACCCTCGCCGAGGCCACCGGCCTCTTCCAGGCGCTCGGCAAGGACGTCAGCCTCATCGGCGACGTCCCCGGCATGATCGTCGCCCGCACGGTCGCGCGCATCGTCGACCTGGCGCACGACGCCGTCGCCAAGGGCGTGGCCACCGAGGAGGACATCGACACCGCGATGCGCCTGGGCGTCAACTACCCGCTGGGCCCCTTCGAGTGGAGCCGCAAACTGGGCCGCAACTGGGCCTACGCCCTCCTCGACGACCTGCATCTGCGCGACCCCTCGGGCCGCTACGCGCCGTCCCTCGCGCTGTACCGCCACGCGTACGCCACCGACAAGCGGGAGGGCAGCACTTCATGACCACCGCCAAGCGCGACACGTACACCCCGGAGACGCTGCTGTCCGTAGCCGTCCAGATCTTCAACGAGCGCGGCTACGACGGCACCTCCATGGAGCACCTCTCCAAGGCGGCCGGCATCTCCAAGTCGTCGATATACCACCACGTCACGGGCAAGGAGGAGCTGCTCCGCCGGGCCGTCAGCCGGGCCCTGGACGGCCTCTTCGGGATCCTCGACGAGGAGCACGCGCGCGTGGGGCGCGCCTCCGACCGGCTGGAGTACGTCGTACGGCGCATGGTCGAGGTGCTCATCGCCGACATGCCGTACGTCACGCTGCTGCTGCGGGTGCGCGGCAACACGGGTACCGAGCGGTGGGCCCTGGAGCGGCGGCGCGACTTCGACCACCGGGTCGCCGAGCTGCTGCGGGCGGCGGCGGCCGACGGGGACGTGCGTGGTGACGTGGAGGTGCGGCTGGCTACCCGGCTGGTCTTCGGGATGATCAACTCGATCGTGGAGTGGTACCGGCCGGACGGGCGGGGCATGAACGAACGCGAAGTGGCCGACGCGGTGGCGCAGCTGGTCTTCGGGGGGCTGCGGAAGGCCGACTGAGGGCCGGCCCCGGAAACCGAGTCCCTCGAGAGGCTCAGCCCTGCGGTTCCAGGTCCTCCTCCTCGAACACCAGCAGCGTGCGCGTACTGAGCACCTCCGGGATCGCCTGGAGCCGGGTGAGCACCAGCTCGCGCAGCGCCCGGTTGTCGGAGGTGTGCACCAGGAGCAGGACGTCGAAATCGCCCCCGACCAGGGCGATGTGGGACGCCCCCGGCAGCTGTGTGAGCCGCTCGCGCACCGTGCGCCAGGAGTTCTGGACGATCTTCAGCGTGATGTACGCCGAGGTGCCCTGGCCCGCGCGTTCGTGGTTGACGCGGGCGCCGAAGCCGCGGATGACGCCGTCCTCGATGAGGCGGTTGATCCGCGCGTAGGCGTTGGCGCGCGAGACATGGACCCGTTCGGCGACCGACCGTATCGACGCGCGGCCGTCCGCCTGGAGCATCTGAAGAATGTCCAGATCGATCGCGTCGAGCGGACGCGCGGGCGGATGGGGGCCACTGCCGTCCGGGCTCTCGGCCATTTGTTCAGGGGCCATGTCCCCCCGCCTCTCTACCATGGACGTAATGCGTCCATCTCAGGCTGTGCAGAACCGTTTGTCCACAGCCTGAGGGCGCCTGTAGCCAAAATGTGCCGACGACCGAACAATCGGTAGGTGAGGCGCATCACACCCGTGACGCGCCTGAAGCCGCTCCCACGAGGAGGTGCCGTCATGACGGTCATGGAGCAGCGGGGCGCGTATCGGCCATCGCCGCCGCCCGCATGGCAGCCCCGCACCGACCCCGCGCCGCTGTTGCCCGACGCGGAGCCGTACCGCGTCCTCGGCACGGAAGCGGCCGCGCAGGCCGACCCCGGCCTGCTGCGCCGGCTGTACGCCGAGCTGGTGCGCGGACGCCGGTTCAACGCGCAGGCCACCGCGCTCACCAAGCAGGGCCGCCTCGCCGTCTACCCCTCCAGCACCGGCCAGGAGGCCTGCGAGGTCGCCGCCGCGCTGGTCCTGGAGGAGCGCGACTGGCTCTTCCCCAGCTACCGCGACACGTTCGCCGCCGTCGCCCGCGGCATGGACCCGGTCCAGGCCCTCACCCTGCTGCGCGGCGACTGGCACACCGGCTACGACCCGCGCGAACACCGCGTGGCTCCCCTGTGCACCCCGCTCGCCACGCAGCTCCCGCACGCCGTCGGTCTCGCGCACGCCGCCCGTCTCAAGGGCGACGACGTGGTCGCGCTGGCCATCGTCGGCGACGGCGGCACCAGCGAGGGCGACTTCCACGAGGCGCTGAACTTCGCCGCCGTCTGGAAGGCCCCCGTCGTCTTCCTCGTCCAGAACAACGGCTTCGCGATCTCCGTCCCGCTCGCCAAGCAGACCGCGGCCCCGTCGCTGGCCCACAAGGCCGTCGGCTACGGCATGCCCGGCCGCCTGGTCGACGGCAACGACGCGGCCGCCGTGCACGAGGTCCTCGCCGACGCCGTACGGCACGCGCGCGCGGGGGGCGGTCCCACGCTGGTGGAGGCGATCACGTACCGCGTCGACGCCCACACCAACGCCGACGACGCGACCCGCTACCGCGGCGACGCCGAGGTCGACACCTGGCGGGACCACGACCCGATCGCGCTCCTGGAGCACGAGCTGACCGAACGCGGGCTGATCGACGAGGACGGCATCCGGGCCGCACGGGACACCGCCGAGGCGCTGGCCGCCGACCTGCGCGAGCGCATGAACCAGGACCCGGCGCTCGACCCCATGGACCTGTTCGCCCAGGTGTACGCCGAGCCCACTGCGCAACTGCGCGAGCAGCAGGCTCAGTTGGCGGCCGAGCTGGCGGCGGCGCGGGAAGGGACGCACCGATGACCACCGTCGCCCTCAAGCCGGCCACCATGGCGCAGGCCCTCACGCGCGCGATGCGCGACGCGATGGCCGCCGACCCGGCCGTGCACGTCATGGGCGAGGACGTCGGCACGCTCGGCGGGGTCTTCCGGGTCACCGACGGGCTCGCCCAGGAGTTCGGCGAGGACCGCTGCACGGACACGCCCCTGGCCGAGGCGGGCATCCTCGGGACGGCCGTCGGCATGGCGATGTACGGGCTGCGCCCGGTCGTGGAGATGCAGTTCGACGCGTTCGCCTACCCGGCGTTCGAGCAGCTGATCAGCCACGTCTCGCGGATGCGCAACCGCACCCGCGGCGCGCTGCCGCTCCCGCTCACCATCCGCGTCCCCTACGGCGGCGGCATCGGCGGCGTCGAGCACCACAGCGACTCGTCCGAGGCCTACTACATGGCGACTCCGGGGCTCCATGTCGTCACGCCCGCGACCGTCGCCGACGCCTACGGCCTGCTGCGCGCCGCCATCGCCTCCGACGACCCGGTCGTCTTCCTGGAGCCCAAGCGCCTGTACTGGTCGAAGGACTCCTGGAACCCTCAGGAGCCGACGACCGTTGAACCGATTGGCCGCGCGGTGGTGCGGCGCTCAGGCCGGAGCGCCACGCTCATCACGTACGGACCGTCCGTGCCCGTCTGCCTCGAAGCCGCCGAGGCCGCGCGGGAAGAGGGCTGGGATCTCGAAGTCGTCGACCTGCGCTCCTTGGTGCCGTTCGACGACGACACGGTCTGCGCCTCGGTACGGCGGACCGGGCGGGCGGTCGTCGTACACGAGTCGGGCGGGTTCGGCGGCCCGGGCGGGGAGATCGCGGCCCGTGTCACGGAGCGCTGCTTCCACTACCTGGAGGCGCCGGTGCTGCGCGTGACCGGGTTCGACATCCCCTACCCGCCGCCGATGCTGGAGCGCCACCACCTGCCCGGCGTGGACCGGATCCTGGACGCCGTGGGGCGTCTGCAGTGGGAGGCCGAAAGCTGATGGGACACGCTTCACACGAGTCACACCTCTCGCATGCTTCGAACATGCACAGCCTGGAGTTCCGGCTCCCCGACCTCGGGGAGGGGCTCACCGAAGCGGAGATCGTCCGTTGGCTCGTCGAGGTCGGAGATCTCGTCGCCGTCGACCAGCCGGTCGTCGAGGTCGAGACGGCCAAGGCGATGATCGAGGTCCCCTGCCCCTACGGCGGCGTGGTCACGGCCCGCTTCGGCGAGGAGGGCACGGAACTGCCCGTCGGGGCCCCGCTGATCACGGTGGCGGTGGGCGCGCCGGCCTCCGGCGGAGAGACCGAGGGCTCGGGCAATGTCCTCGTCGGCTACGGCACCTCCGAGGCACCGGCGCGCCGGCGCAGGGTACGGCCGGAGCGGTCGGCGCCCGTCGCCGACGCGGAGAACGGCCAGGTCAGTGCCCCCGGGCCGGCGGAGGTGGCGGACGGTCCGGTTCCGGTGATCTCCCCGCTGGTGCGCCGCCTCGCCCGTGAGAACGGCCTCGACCTGCGGGAGATGACCGGTTCCGGGCCCGACGGGCTGATCCTGCGGGCCGACGTGGAGTACGCGCTGCGGGCCGCCGCGGCGCAGGGGCGGACGACGGCGCCGCCGCACGTCGAGCCGCACGCGCGCGTGACGCCGACGACCACGACCACCGACGTCCCGGCCGCGACAGCCGCCCCCACCGGCACCCGCATTCCCCTCAAGGGCGTCCGAGGCGCCGTCGCCGACAAGCTCTCCCGTAGCCGCCGCGAGATACCGGACGCGACCTGCTGGGTGGACGCCGACGCGACGGAGCTGATGCGAGCGCGTACGGCGATGAACGCCATAGGCGCGCCGAAGATCTCCCTCCTCGCCCTGCTGGCCCGCATCTGCACTGCCGCGCTCGCCCGCTTCCCCGAGCTCAACTCCACCGTGGACATGGAGGCCAGGGAGATCGTCCGGCTCGACTCCGTGCACCTCGGGTTCGCCGCGCAGACCGAGCGGGGACTCGTCGTCCCCGTCGTCCGGGACGCGCACACGCGGAACGCGCAAGCGCTGACGGAGGAGTTCGCCCGGCTGACCGAGGCGGCCCACGCGGGGACCTTGTCCCTCGGCGAACTCACCGGCGGCACCTTCACGTTGAACAACTACGGCGTGTTCGGCGTCGACGGCTCCACGCCGATCATCAACCACCCCGAGGCGGCCATGCTCGGCATCGGCCGCATCGCCCCCAAGCCCTGGGTGCACGAGGGCGAGCTGGCGGTGCGACAGGTCGTCCAGCTCTCGCTCACCTTCGACCACCGGGTGTGCGACGGCGGCACGGCAGGCGGCTTCCTGCGGTACGTGGCGGACTGCGTGGAGCAGCCGGCGGTATTGCTGCGCACCCTGTGATTGCGCCGCCTCCCCCACGTTCCCTGTGATCGCCGCGGCACGCATACTCGGGGTGTGACCGCCTTCGAGCCGCCGCCCCCCGATGCCGCGCACCGGGCCGAGTACGACGCCGTCGTCCTCGCCGGGGGTGCCGCCCGGCGGCTCGGCGGTGCCGACAAGCCCGGCCTGCGCGTGGGCGGGCGCGCGCTGCTCGACCGGGTGCTCGCCGCCTGCGCCGACGCGCACACCACCGTCGTCGTCGCCGACCCCAGGCCGACCGCTCGGCCCGTCATCTGGGCCCGGGAGGACCCGCCCGGCGGCGGACCGCTCGCCGCACTCGGCGCCGGGCTGCGCCACACCACGGCCGACCAGGTCCTGGTGCTCTCCGCCGACCTGCCGTTCCTGACCGGGGCGACGGTACGGCGGCTGCTGACCGCCCTTCGCGTGAGCGGCGCCGACGGCGTGCTGCTCACCGACGCCGACGGCCGCGACCAGCCGCTCGTGGCCGCGTACCGGGCATCCGCACTGCGCCGGGAGCTGACCGCGTTCACGCACGTGCACGGAAGCCTCACCGGGCTGCCCCTGCGCCGGCTGACCGCCGCGCTCGGCCTCGCCCGCGTCCCCGACCCCGTCGCGTCCTTCGACTGCGACACCTGGGACGACATCGCCACCGCCAGGTCACGTATCAGGGAGCATGGGCACGTGTTGGATGAATGGATTTCCGCAGTCAAGGACGAGCTGGGCATCGACCTCGACGTCGACACCGGCGTCCTGCTCGACCTCGCCCGCGACGCCGCCCACGGCGTGGCCAGGCCCGCCGCGCCGCTGACCACCTTCCTCGTCGGCTATGCGGCCGCGCAGGCGGGCTCAGGCCCCGAAGCCGTCGCCGAGGCGAGCCGCAAGGCTGCCGCCCTCGCGCTGCGCTGGGCCGAGGAGGACACCGCCGCCGGCAAGCCCGACGTGGCTCCCGACGCCACCCCCGACACCCGCCCGGACGCCGGATGACCGCCCGTGGCATCCCGACCGGCGCGGACGCCGAGGACCTCGACGTGGAGGAGGTGCTCGCCCTCGTGAACGCGCCCCCGCCTGCCCAGGGAGCCCACGCCGGCCACCCAGGCACGCCGCACGAGCCGGAGCACAAGCGGGACGCCCGCCACCGGGCCACCCCCTGGCCCGAGGCCCGCGCCATCGCCGCCCGCGCCGCGCGCACAGCCACCCGAAGCGCACGCCGAGCCCCCGTCTCCGTGCCCCTGGACGCGGTCCTGGGCCTCACCCTGGCCGCCCCCCTCACCGCCCTCACCGACCTGCCCTCCTTCGACACCTCCGCGATGGACGGCTGGGTGGTCGCCGGGCCCGGCCCCTGGGACGTACGGGACGAGGGAATCCTGGCCGGGCACGCCGAGCCCGAGCCGCTCACCGACGGCGAGGCCGCCCGGATCGCCACCGGCGCCCGCATCCCTCAGGACACGACCGCCGTCCTGCGCAGCGAGCACGGCCGCACCGACGACAAGGGCCGTCTGCACGCCACCCGCGAAGCCGCGCACGGCCAGGACATCCGCCCGCGCGGCCAGGAGTGCCGCAGCGGCGACCAGCTCCTGGCGGCCGGCACCCTCGTGACCCCGGCCGTGCTCGGCCTCGCCGCGGCCGCCGGGTACGACACGCTCACCGCCGTACCCCGCGCCCGCGTGGCAGTCCTCGTCCTGGGCGACGAGTTGCTCACCGAAGGAACCCCGCACGACGGCCTGATCCGCGACGCGCTCGGCCCCATGCTCCCGCCCTGGCTGCGGGCGCTCGGCGCCGAGGTCACCGCCGTACGCCGGCTCGGCGACGACGCCAAGGCCCTGCACAAGGCCGTCACCACCTCCGACGCCGACCTGATCGTCACCACCGGCGGCACCGCCGCGGGCCCCGTCGACCACGTCCACCCCACCCTGCGCCGCATCGGCGCCGAACTCCTGGTGGACGGCGTCAAGGTGCGCCCCGGCCACCCCATGCTGCTGGCCCGCACCAAGGAGGACCAGCACCTCGTCGGCCTCCCCGGCAACCCCCTCGCGGCCGTCTCCGGCCTGCTCACGCTCGCCGAGCCGCTGCTGCGGACGCTCACGGCACGCCCCGCCCCGGAGCCGTACACGCTCCCCCTGCGGGACGAGGCACACGGGCACCCGTACGACACCCGGCTCATCCCCGTCGTGCTGCGCGGCGACCATGCCGTGCCGCTGCACTACAACGGCCCGGCGATGCTGCGCGGCATCGCGGCGGCCGATGCCCTGGCCGTCGTACCACCGGGCGGCGCCCGGCCGGGTCAGGAGACGGAGCTCCTCGACCTGCCCTGGGCGAGCGCCGGAATCGGGGTGTGTTTCACGTGAAACTTCCCGGCCAGGACACGATCGCCCGCCAGGCGGACGAACATCTCGTGACCCATCGGGTGAAACTGCCCCGGAAAGTGGTGGAGCATCCGTTCCGGCAGGTGGCCAGGCGGCTGTCCATCGCCCTGCTGGTCCTCGTGGCGACCGCCCTGATCGTCTATGCCGACCACGACGGGTACAACGACAACTCCGACGGCTCCGTCGACTTCCTGGACGCCTGGTACTACGCGACCGTCACCCTTTCCACCACCGGCTACGGCGACATCACCCCGGTCAGCGACGCCGCCCGGCTCACCAACATCCTTGTGATCACGCCTCTGCGCGTGCTGTTCCTGATCATCCTGGTCGGCACCACGCTCGAGGTCCTCACCGAGCGCACCCGTGAGGAATGGCGACTCAACCGCTGGAGGTCCACCTTGCGTGACCACACCGTCGTCGTCGGCTTCGGCACCAAGGGGCGGTCGGCGATCCAGACCGTCCTGGCGACAGGGCTGAAGAAGGAGCAGGTCGTCGTGGTCGACCCGAGTTCCAAGGTGATCGACGCGGCGACCGCGGACGGCTACGCCGGAGTCATGGGCGACGCGACGCGCAGCGACGTCCTGATGCGGGCCGAGGTGCACCGGGCACGGAAGATCATCATCGCGACCCAGCGTGACGACACGGCCGTCCTCGTGACGCTGACGGCCAGGCAGCTCAACAAGGGCGCGAAGATCGTGGCCGCGGTGCGCGAGGAGGAGAACGCCCCGCTGCTGAAGCAGTCCGGCGCCGACGCGGTGATCACCAGCGCCAGCGCCGCAGGCCGGCTCCTCGGGCTGTCCGTGCTGAGCCCCGCGGCCGGCATGGTGATGGAGGACCTCATCCAGCAGGGCAGCGGCCTCGACATCATGGAGCGGCCGGTCATAAAGGCCGAGGTGGGCAGGAGCCCGCGCGAGACGGACGACCTGGTGGTCAGCGTCGTACGCGGGCACCGGGTGCTCGGATACGACGATCCGGCCGTCGGCACGCTGGAGCTGACGGACCGGCTGATCACGATCGTGCGGGTGACGCCGGGCACGCAGGTCGCGCCCGACATCCGCCCGCTCCCGCAGGACTGACCCCTGCAGAGACTGACCCCTGCAGAGGGGGACACAAGGGCTACTTGCGGTTGTACAGCCGCATCGTGACCGGCCCGAAGACCAGCACGAGCAGGCCCGCCCAGCCCAGCGACCAGGCGATCTCGTCGGTCGGCCAGTCGCCCGCCATCAGCTCGCGCACGGCCGACGACAGGTGGGTGATCGGGCTGTTGTTGACGAACGCCTGTAGCCAGCCCGGCATGGTCTTCGGGTCGACGAAGATGTTCGACAGGAAGGTCAGCGGGAACAGCACCATCATGCTGACGCCCATCACCGACTTCTCGGTGCGCAGCAGCAGCCCGAACATCGTCCAGATCCACGAGAACGCGAACGAGAAGACGATCAGCAGGGCGACCCCGGCGAGCACGCCGACGACCCCGCCGTCCGGGCGGTAGCCCAGGATCAGACCGACGGTGAGCATCACGATCGACGCGATCGTGTACCGCAGGGCGTCGCCGAGCAGATAGCCGACCATCGTCGAGGGCCGCCAGATGGGCAGCGTCCGGAAGCGGTCGAAGACGCCCTTCTCGATGTCGATGTTCACCGAGACGCCGGTGTACATCGTGATCATCACGACCGACATCACCATGATGCCCGGCAGCAGGAACTGGATGTACTCCTTCGGGGAGCCGGCCAGGGCGCCCCCGAACAGGTACGTGTACATCAGCACCATCATGATCGGGAACGCCGTGACGTCGAAGAGCTGCTCCGGCACGTGTTTGATCTTGAGTATCGCCCGCCAGCCGAAGGTCAGTGAGGCCGACCACGCGCTGGGGCGCGGCGGCCGCTCCCCGGCGACGAGCAGCGCGGCCAGCGACTCGGCGCTGACGGGGGCGAGGTCCTTGCTCTCGGTCGTAGTCGCGGTGCTCATGCCGCCACCTCGTCCTTCGTGTCGCGGGCGTCGCGGGTGTCGTGTCCGGTGAGGGCGAGGAAGACCTCGTCCAGGCTGGGCTGTCCCAGCGAGAAGTTGTCGACGATGATGCCGCCGCGGGCCAGCTCGGAGAGCGCGCGGGCCGCCTGCTCGGCCGCGCCCCGCCCATCGGCCGCCCCGGTCCCGACGCGGGCCGTCAGCGCCACCGGATCGGGCTCCAGCTGCACCTCCGCGTCCAGGGCCAGCCGCAGCACCTCCTGGGCCTGCGGCCGCTGCGCGGGATCCCGCAGTCGCAGATGTACGGACCCGGCCCCGACGGAGGCCTTCAGCTCGCCCTTGGTGCCCTCGGCGATCACCTTGCCGCGGTCGATGACGGCGATCCGGGACGCCAGCTGGTCGGCCTCGTCCAGATACTGCGTGGTCAGCAGCACGGTGGTGCCCTGGGCGACGACCGCGCGCACGATGTCCCACACCTGGTTGCGGCTGCGCGGGTCGAGGCCGGTCGTCGGCTCGTCGAGGAAGAGCAGCTCGGGGGTGTTGAGGATGGAGGCGGCGATGTCGATACGGCGGCGCATGCCGCCGGAGTAGTGCTTGACCTGCTTTCCGGCCGCCTCCGTGAGGCCGAAGGCCTCCAGCAGCTGCGCGGCACGCTCCCGCGCGGGCTTCTTGGCGTGGCCGAGGAGCCGGCCCAGCAGCACCAGGTTCTCGGTGCCGGTGAGGTCCTCGTCCACGGAGGCGTACTGGCCGGTGAGACTGACCCGACTGCGGACCTCGTCGGCCTCGCGCACGACGTCGTGGCCGAAGACGTGGGCCTGGCCGCCGTCCGGCCGGAGCAGGGTGGCGAGCATCTTCACCGCGGTTGTCTTTCCGGCGCCGTTCGGGCCGAGGACGCCGTAGACCGTGCCGGCCGGCACCGCGAGGTCGACGCCGTCGACGGCCCGTGTCTCGCCGAACGTCTTCACCAGGCCCGCGGTCTCGATGGCCAGGCCGGACGTGTGCTGGCTCATGGTTGGTTTCCTTCCGCGTCTTCCACACCTTTGAGGTACGCATGGGGAGACTTTTACCTTCGCCCAAACTCATCGGTCGCGCACAGGGATTTCTCGGCGGATCGGTCCAAGGACCGACGGGGGTGGGACCACAGACCGAGGCTGACCTGACCAGGGCCCGTCCGGGGACCTCCGTCCGGGGACCTCAGTCGGGGGACCGAGGAGTAGCGTCCCCTTCATGCATGCGATCACGATTCCCGAACCTGGTGGGCCCGAGGCGCTGGTATGGGACGAGGTACCGGATCCCGTGTCCGGCGAGGGCGAGGTCCTGGTCGAGGTGACGGCCAGTGCGGTCAACCGCGCCGACATCCTCCAGCGGCAGGGCTTCTACAACCCGCCGCCCGGCGCCTCCCTCTACCCCGGCCTGGAGTGCTCCGGACGGATCGCCGAGATCGGCCCCGGCGTCTCCGGCTGGGCCGTCGGCGACGAGGTGTGCGCGCTGCTCGCGGGCGGCGGCTACGCCGAGAAGGTCGTCGTCCCGGCCGGCCAGCTGCTGCCCCTGCCCAAGGGCATGGACCTCAAGCAGGCCGCGGCGCTGCCCGAGGTGGTGTCCACGGTCTGGTCGAACGTCTTCATGATCGCCCACCTCCGCCCGGGCGAGACGTTGCTCGTCCACGGCGGCTCCAGCGGCATCGGCACCATGGCGATCCAGCTCGCGAAGGCCGTCGGCGCCAAGGTCGCCGTCACGGCGGGCACGCGGGAGAAGCTGGACCGCTGCGCCGAACTGGGCGCCGACATCCTGGTCAACTACCGGGAGCAGGACTTCGTCGAAGAGGTCAAGAAGGCCACCGACGGGGCGGGCGCCGACGTCATCCTCGACAACATGGGCGCGAAGTACCTGGATCGCAACGTCAAGACGCTCGCCGTCAACGGCCGGCTCGCGATCATCGGCATGCAGGGCGGCATCAAGGGCGAGCTGAACATCGCCGCCCTCCTGAACAAGCGGGCCGCGATCAGCGCGACCTCGCTGCGGGCCCGCCCGCTCGAGGAGAAGGCGGCGATCGTGGCCGCCGTACGCGAGCACGTCTGGCCCCTCCTCGACGCCGGCCACGTACGCCCGATCGTCGACCGCGAACTCCCGATGCGCGACGCGTCCGCCGCACACCGGGTCGTGGAGGAGAGCGGCCACATCGGAAAGGTCCTGCTCGTCGCCCCCTAGGACCCAAGTGACAAGGCGCGGGAGCTACGACGGCCCCCGCCGCACCCGCAGCGCGATGAAGGCGAGCCCCAGGCCGAGCCCGACCAGGATCAGCCCGCTGCCCAGGGGCAGGATCCGCAGCCCGGATCCAGCGGGGCGCTCGGCGCGCGCGGAGGGCTGCTCGGAGGGCACGCCGGGGGTCGCTCGCGGCGATTCCGGTACGGCGGTGATGCCGGCGTCGCTGTCGCCGTCACCGTCGCCCTCCACGACATCCTCGCCTTCCGGCACCGCATCCGGTTCCACCCGCCGCCCCGGCCGCTCCCGCCCCTCACCCGCGCGGCTCCCGGCCCGGGAGGGCGCGGCGGCGGAGGCCGAGGGCGAAGGGGAGGCGGAGACACGCACGGCGGAGACACGCAGGGAGCCGTGCGGCGGCGCGGACTGAGCGCCGTAGGACCATTCGGCCCCGTACGGAGAGACGATCACGCCCGCCCCCACCACCACGAGCATTCCCGTCGCGCGCAGCCATGGAGTCACGGCACAAGCCTGGCATTTACTGGCTATCCCGGCATTTCATGTTCCGCCGGAAGCCCATCCGCTCCGTGAACGGTGGATCAGCTCTTACCGGGGGCACCACGATGGGAGGCGCGGCGGTGCGAGAGAATGGCGGCATGGAGATGCCGAGGAACGAAAGGTCGCCGGAGAACCCCCAAATCCTGGTCGTGGGCCAGGACGGGATGGCTCTCGGCGGCGGAGGAGACGAGGACTCCCGCGAGGTTCCGGTCACGGAGATGGTCGAGCAGCCGGCGAAGGTCATGCGGATCGGAAGCATGATCAAGCAGCTGCTCGAAGAGGTGCGCGCGGCTCCCCTGGACGAGGCGAGCCGAGTCCGGCTCAAGGAGATCCACGCCAGCTCGGTGAAGGAACTGGAGGACGGCCTGGCTCCGGAGCTCGTCGAGGAGCTGGAGCGGCTCTCCCTGCCGTTCGCGAACGAGGCGACCCCGAGCGACGCGGAACTGCGCATCGCGCAGGCCCAGCTGGTCGGCTGGCTCGAGGGCCTCTTCCACGGGATCCAGACGACCCTGTTCGCCCAGCAGATGGCCGCGCGCGCCCAGCTGGAGCAGATGCGCCGCGCCCTCCCGCCGGGCGTCGGAGGCGGCGAGGAAGACGACGACCCGCGCGCGGGCGGCCGCTCGGGCGGACCGTACCTGTAAGCCGTAGTTGAGCCCGTCCGTAGAACCCGTAGCCCGTAGCGCATGCAGAGCCCGTAAAGCCCCGACAACAAAGCCCGGCAGCCCACGCTGCCGGGCTTTTCACCTCGCCGGTGTCAGGCGGGATTGCCCGTGGAGATGTCGAACTGGATGTCCGGAGGACTGTCCGGGTCGAAGTCCGTGCCCGCCTTGGGGGACTGCCGCATCACGGTGTCCTCACCGTACGTGTTCTCGTCCACCGGGTTCTTGTCGTAAGGCCACCCGGCGGCCTGGAGGCAGGAGAGGACCGATGTCCAGTTCTTGAACGTGAAGTCCGGCATCTGCACCTGGTCCGGGTTGTTGTACGACTCCTGCGGCTCGGTGCACTCGGTCTTCTCGATCGTCCGGGACGTGTCCGGACCGCGGTAGCCCTCGGCCTTGGTCGCCGACACCGAGGGGCTCGCGCTGCTGTCCCCGCCCGCGCCCGCGTCGCTCCCGCCGCTGTTCATCAGCAGCGCCGCGAGCAGCCCGCCGACCGCGACCAGCGAGACGACGATCGAGCCGATGATCACCGGCTTGTTGCTCTTGCCGCCGCCCGCGCCGCCCGGGGCGTGCTGGGGCGTGAGGTTGTACGGCGGCGGGGTCGACGGCGTCTGCTGCGGCGCGTACGCGGCCTGGCCCGGGGTCTGATAGCCGCCCTGCTGCGGATAGCCGTACGCCGGAGAAGGCGCCGAGGGCGGCGGGGTGCTGTACGGGTTCGGGGCCGGCGTCGACTGGTAGGGCGTCTGTACGTTGCCCATGGCCCCCGGAGTGCCCATGACCCCCGGAGCCGACTGGTCGACCGGCGGGAACACCGCGGAGCCGACGCCGGAGCCGCTCGAGGTGTGCGCGCCCGGGACGATGCTCGGCGCGGCCGGATGCAAGGACGCCGCCACCCGCAGGCACTCGTCGCGCATGGACTCGCTGCTCGGGAAACGCTCGTTCGGGTTCTTCTTCAGCGCGCGGGCAACCAGCGCGTCCACGGCCGGCGGCAGGGAGCGGTTGACCGAGGAGGGCGCGACCGGCTCCTCCTGCACATGCGCGTACGCGATGGCCAGCGGCGAGTCCGCGTCGAACGGCAGCCGCCCGGTGACCAGCTGGAACAGCATGATGCCGACCGAGTAGAGGTCGGAGCGGGCGTCCACACCCCGGCCCAGCGCCTGTTCGGGCGAGAGGTACTGCGGGGTGCCGACGACCATGCCGGTCTGTGTCATCGACGTGACACCGGACTGCATGGCGCGCGCGATGCCGAAGTCCATCACCTTGACGACGCCGCGCTTGGTCATCATCACGTTGCCCGGCTTGATGTCCCGGTGGACCAGGCCCATCTCGTGGCTGATCTCCAGCGCGGCGAGCACGTCCGCGGTGATCTTCAGCGCCTTGTCGGCGGGCATCGCGCCGTACTGCCGTACGTCCTCGTCGAGCACCGAGCCGAGCGGGCGGCCCTCGATGTACTCCATGACGATGTACGGCGTCGTCATGCCGTCAAGATTGTCCTCGCCGGTGTCGAAGACCGAGACGATGTTGGTGTGCGTGAGCTTGGCCACGGCCTGGGCCTCGCGGCGGAAGCGCTCGCGGAAGGCCTGTTCCCGACCCAGCTCGGTGTGGAGTGTCTTGACGGCGACCTGCCGGTCGAGCACCGCGTCGTATGCGAGGTGCACCGACGCCATGCCGCCCTCGCCGAGCAAGTCGCGCAGCTGATAGCGGCCGCCGGCCAGCGCCCGCCCCGCATATCGGCCGTGTGCGGCGTCCTGGCTCATCTCTCTGCGTCCCCCGTAGGCCTTCAACCGCCGTTACGTGCCGTGATGCTCGTGCTGCTCGGCGTTGATCGAAAGTGCTATTCCCGGCCAAGTCTGCCGGAGGGCACTGACACGTCAAGCTCGGTGCCCGATCCGTGACCGTACGCGAAAGAAGCGTCGCGGAAGCGTTACCGCGGGCGGGCGACCGTACACACAATTTGCACGCCGACACGTACTGAAGGTTTCATGGCCGGTCGGTCTCGGGGCCGTTCCCCGGGCCCATCCCGGACCGGCGGCTTGCGCGGAGGCTGTAGCGTGGCCGACGGAGACCGTAACAACACCGCGCGCACCGCGGGCAGAAACGACGGCGAGGACTGATGGCACAGCAGCAGCGCGCTCAGGGCCCGTCCGACCCCGAGGCGACTGGCGGCGGGATGTCAGATGCGCCGGAACTGTGGGGTAATGGCGGACTTGTCGGGGACGGTCGATATCGGCTGACCCGCAGACTCGGCCGGGGCGGCATGGCCGAGGTGTTCGCGGCCGAGGACGTGCGGCTCGGACGCACCGTGGCGGTCAAGCTGCTGCGCTCCGACCTCGCCGAGGACCCCGTCTCCAAGGCCCGCTTCACGCGCGAGGCCCAGTCGGTGGCCGGGCTCAACCACCACGCGATCGTCGCCGTGTACGACTCCGGTGAGGATTTCGTGGGCGGCCAGTCCGTGCCGTACATCGTGATGGAGATCGTCGAGGGTCGCACGATCCGCGACCTGCTCCTCAACGCCGAGGCGCCCGGCCCCGAGCAGGCCCTGATCATCGTCTCGGGTGTGCTGGAAGCGCTTGCCTATTCGCACCAGCACGGCATCGTGCACCGCGACATCAAGCCCGCCAACGTCATCATCACGCACGGCGGCGCCGTGAAGGTGATGGACTTCGGCATCGCGCGCGCCCTGCACGGCGCGCAGTCGACCATGACTCAAACCGGCATGGTCATGGGCACCCCGCAGTACCTCTCCCCGGAGCAGGCGCTCGGCAAGGCCGTCGACCACCGCTCCGACCTGTACGCGACGGGCTGCCTGCTCTACGAACTCCTCGCGCTGCGTCCCCCGTTCACCGGCGAGACGCCGCTCTCGGTGGTCTACCAGCACGTCCAGGACATCCCGACGCCCCCGTCCGAGACCTCCGACGCCTGTCCGCCGGAGCTCGACGGCCTCGTCATGCGCTCCCTCGCCAAGGAGCCCGACGACCGCTTCCAGACCGCCGAGGAGATGCGCGGCCTGGTCCAGTACGGCCTCCAGATGCTGTACGAGCAGGGCGGCCACACCGGCACCTGGAACACCGGCCCCGTCGCCATGCACGACGGCCGGCACACCCCGGCGGCGGGCATGACGGGCACCTCCGTGATGCACTCCGGCGGCTCCTCCGGCACCACGCAGATCCCGCAGCCGATCCTGCCCGCCGGCTACGGCGGCGGGGACGACGGCGGCTTCGAGGGCCGGGGCAACAAGGGCGGCGGCCGGGGCAAGCTGTGGATCCTCGCCGTGCTCGCGGTGATCGCGATCGCCGCGGGTGTGGCGCTGGCGCTCCAGGGCGGCGACGGGGGCGGCGGCGGTACCGGCACCAAGGAGTCGCCGACCACCACCTCGCCGACCACCAAGGACGAGACCCCCAGCGAGACGCCGAGCGAGTCAGTGAGCGAGGAGCCCACCGACACGACCACGGACGACGGCACCGGCAGTGGCACCGGCACGGGCACCGGTCCGGAGTACACCCCGTCGTACACGCCCTCGTACACGCCGTCGCAGAGCTACACCGGCGACCCGACCGGTGACCCGACGGACGAGCCGACGACGACCGAGCCGAGCGACACTCCGACGACGAGCGACCCGGTCGAGACGCCTCAGACCACGCCTCCGCCGGACGACACCGTCGGCGGCGTTACGCAGGGCGGCGACGGCGGCACCAACTGACCGGCTGACCCGGCACGACCTCCACGCGCGCGTGCGGTGCCGCTCGTGCGAGTCGTGCCGGTCGCGCCGCTCGTGCCGTCGGCTCACTCGGCGAACGCCTCGCACACCGCGTCGTACTCCCGCGTCCACCACACCGCGAGCGCCGAGGCGGCCGGGAACTGGGGATCCGCGCGGGTGTCGCCGCGCTCGTAGTGCCAGCGCAGCATCCAGAAGTCGTTGAGGCGCTCCCACCACACGCGGTGCACGGCCGCCGCGAGCTGCGAGGGCGTGGCGCCGGCCGTACGCCGGTACGCGCGCGCGTAGGACCGCACCTTCGGCAGGTCGAGGGCGCCGGCGGGCAGTACGAAGAAGATCGCGGCGGCGCGTACGGCCTCCTCCGCGCGGGGCTTCACCCCGAGCCGGTCCCAGTCGACGATCGCGGCCGGAGCGTCCCCCTTGTAGAGCAGGTTGAACGGGTGGAAGTCCCCGTGCACCCAGCCCACCGAGCCCCCGCGCGCAGGCCGCCGGTCGGCGTGCTGCTCCAGCAGCGCGCGCCGCTCCAGGAGCCGGTGGCGGGCCAGTTCGTCGAAGGAGTCGGCGGGGCGGTGGCGGCGCACATGGGCGAGCAGGTCGTCGATGAGGGTGAAGGTGTCGGCCGGGTCGGGGCTGGGGGCCTGTTCGGCGCGGGCACGCGCGTGTGCCGGCATCACCCGCTCCAGGCTCGCGTGCACCATCCCCAGGAGTGCTCCCAGTCGTCCGCACTGGGCGGGGGTGAGCTGGCCGCCGTGGCGGTGCCGGCCGTCGACCCAGGGGTGCAGGGCGTAGGCGTGGCCGCCGACGACGGCGACCGTGCGTCCGTCGCGGCCGGTCAGCGGGGGCGCCACCGGGACGCCCAGGTCGGCCAGGCGCTGGGTCGCCCGGTGCTGGCGGGCGATCGCTGCCGGGGCGGCGGTCTCGGGGTCGAAGTGGTGCTTGAGGAAGTAGCGGCCGCGGGTCGTGCACAGCCGGTAGCCGTGGTTGAGCAGCCCCTGGTCGACGGGCTCGCAGGCGAGGGCGGAACCGGCGGCGTACTGCCGGAGAAGGGCGCTCAGCGGGGGCGCGTGGGACAAAAGGGGTGGTACACAAGAACGCGGCACGCTGCCCGATGCTAGGGCACGAACCAGGCCCCTGAGCTGGGGGTTGTCACAGGCAGTCCCTTTCGATCACGGGATGTGCCCGAAGTGGCTTTCCGTGCATCCCGCGAGCTTCCGCCGCCGCCGTGATACCGCTGAGTGGGCCCTTCCCGTGTCCCGGGTCACCGGGATAACGTGCCGTTGTTCCGGCCCCCTGCGAGGCTGTGACCAGGGACTGTTCCCCGATTTCGCGATTTACTTGGAAATCCAAGCAAAATCGCAGGTCAGAAGGGGTTTCACAGAAATGTGGAGCACTGGGTAACGTGCCTGTTGCAGGGCGCTCGCCGGGGCACCTGTCACGCCTGATCCCGAACGGGCCGCACCCACCCCGTGCGTCCGTGAGGCCAGGTGAGCCGCACTGGCGCCCGGCGAACCCGGGTAGCCGGACCGACGGAGGAGCACACGTGACCGTGGAGAGCACTGCCGCGCGCACACCGCGACGCAGCGCAGGTACAACCGGCGCAAAAAGCACGGCCGGCAAGCGCGGAACCGCAAAGAAGTCGTCAAATACCGAGCCTCAGCTCGTCCAGCTGCTGACGCCCGAGGGCAAGCGCGTCAAAAGCGCCGACTACGACCGGTATGTCGCCGCCATCACCCCTGAAGAACTCCGCGGCCTCTACCGCGACATGGTGCTCACCCGCCGCTTCGACGCCGAGGCCACCTCCCTGCAACGCCAGGGCGAGCTCGGCCTGTGGGCCTCGCTGCTGGGCCAGGAGGCCGCACAGATCGGCTCCGGCCGCGCCCTGCGCGACGACGACTACGTTTTCCCGACCTACCGCGAGCACGGCGTCGCCTGGTGCCGCGGCGTCGACCCGGCCAACCTGCTCGGCATGTTCCGCGGCGTGAACAACGGCGGCTGGGACCCGAGCGGCAACAACTTCCACCTCTACACGATCGTCATCGGCGCGCAGACGCTGCACGCGACGGGCTACGCGATGGGCGTGGCCAAGGACGGCGCGGACTCGGCGGTCATCGCCTACTTCGGCGACGGCGCCTCCAGCCAGGGCGACGTGGCCGAGTCCTTCACCTTCTCCGCGGTCTACAACGCCCCGGTGGTGTTCTTCTGCCAGAACAACCAGTGGGCGATCTCCGAGCCGACCGAGAGGCAGACCCGCGTGCCGCTCTACCAGCGCGCGCAGGGCTACGGCTTCCCGGGCGTCCGCGTCGACGGCAATGACGTGCTCGCCTGTCTGGCCGTCACCAAGTGGGCGCTGGAGCGCGCCCGCAGCGGCGAGGGCCCGACCCTGGTCGAGGCGTACACGTACCGCATGGGCGCCCACACCACCTCCGACGACCCCACCCGCTACCGCCACGACGACGAGCGGGCCGCCTGGGAGGCGAAGGACCCGCTGCTGCGCCTTCGCCGGTACCTGGAGGCCTCAAACCACGCGGACGAGGGATTTTTCGCGGAACTGGAGAGCGAGAGCGAGGCGTTGGGCAGGCGAGTGCGCGAAGCGGTCCGCGGCATGCCGGACCCGGACCGCTTCGCCCTCTTCGAGCACGCGTACGCGGACGGACATGCGCTCGTCGACGAGGAGCGGGCGCAGTTCGCCGCCTACCAGGCGTCGTTCGCGGACGCAGAGGGGGACAACTGACATGGCGGACACGGTGGCTTCCAAGACGGTCAAGAGCATGCCGCTGGCGAAGGCGATCAACGAGTCGCTGCGCACGGCGCTGGACACGGACCCCAAGGTCCTCGTCATGGGCGAGGACGTCGGCAAGCTCGGCGGCGTCTTCCGGGTGACCGACGGCCTGCAGAAGGACTTCGGCGAGAGCCGGGTCATCGACACCCCGCTCGCCGAGTCCGGGATCGTCGGCACGGCGATCGGCCTGGCCCTGCGCGGCTACCGCCCCGTGGTGGAGATCCAGTTCGACGGCTTCGTCTTCCCGGCCTACGACCAGATCGTCACGCAGCTGGCGAAGATGCACGCGCGCTCGCTGGGCAAGGTCAAGCTGCCGGTCGTCGTGCGCATCCCCTACGGCGGCGGCATCGGCGCGGTGGAACACCACTCGGAGTCGCCGGAGTCGCTGTTCGCGCACGTGGCGGGCCTGAAGGTGGTCTCTCCCTCGAACGCGTCGGATGCGTACTGGATGATGCAGCAGGCCATCCAGAGCGACGACCCGGTGATCTTCTTCGAGCCCAAGCGCCGCTACTGGGACAAGGCCGAGGTGAACACGGAGGCCATCCCGGGCCCGCTGCACAAGGCCCGTGTGGTCCGCGAGGGCACCGATCTGACCCTGGTCGCCTACGGTCCGATGGTGAAGCTCTGCAAGGAGGTCGCCGACGCGGCCGCCGAGGAGGGCAAGTCCCTGGAGATCCTCGACCTGCGCTCGGTGTCTCCGCTGGACTTCGACTCCATCCAGGCCTCGGTGGAGAAGACGCGGCGCCTGGTGGTCGTCCACGAGGCGCCGGTGTTCTTCGGCTCGGGCGCGGAGATCGCCGCCCGGATCACGGAGCGCTGCTTCTACCACCTGGAGGCCCCGGTGCTCAGGGTCGGCGGCTACCACGCCCCGTACCCGCCGGCCCGCCTGGAGGAGGAGTACCTGCCGGGCCTGGACCGGGTGCTCGACGCCGTCGACCGTGCCCTGGCGTACTGAGGAGAGGGTCGTGACGACGATGACAGAAGCGTCCGTACGCGAGTTCAAGATGCCGGACGTGGGCGAGGGGCTCACCGAGGCCGAGATCCTCAAGTGGTACGTCCAGCCCGGAGACACGGTCACCGACGGCCAGGTGGTCTGCGAGGTGGAGACGGCGAAGGCGGCCGTCGAACTGCCCATCCCCTACGACGGTGTGGTCCGCGAGCTGCACTTCGGCGAGGGCACCACGGTGGATGTGGGCACGCCGATCATCGCGGTGGACCTGGCGGGCGGCGGCGCGGCTCCTGAAGGGGCGCCGGCTCCCGCGGAGGCGCCCGCTCCCGCGGAGAGGAAGCCCGAGGAGCCGAAGTCGGCAGGTTCCGGCCGCCAGCCGGTCCTCGTCGGGTACGGCGTGGCGACGTCCTCCACGAAGCGCCGCCCCCGCAAGGGCCCGGACATCCCGGTCCAGGAGGCCTCGGCGGCCATCCAGACAGAGCTGAACGGCCATGGAGCCGCCACCGCCGACCCCGCCCGGCAGCGCCCTCTCGCCAAGCCGCCGGTGCGCAAGCTCGCCAAGGACCTGGGCGTCGATCTATCGACGGTCACTCCGTCGGGCCCGGACGGCATCATCACGCGCGAGGATGTGCACGCGGCGGCGGCGCCTCCCGCTGCCGAGCCCGCCGCCCCTGTGGTCGAGGCCCCGGCGCCCGTGGTGACGTACGACGGCGCGCGGGAGACCCGTGTCCCGGTCAAGGGCGTGCGCAAGGCGACGGCGGCGGCGATGGTGGGCTCGGCGTTCACGGCGCCGCATGTCACGGAGTTCGTGACGGTCGACGTGACGCGCACGCTGAAGCTGGTCGAGGAGATCAAGCGGGCCCCCGAGAAGCACGAGATGCAGGGCCTGCGGGTCAACCCGCTGCTGCTGATCGCCAAGGCCCTGCTGGTCGCGATCAGGCGCCACCCGGACATCAACGCGTCCTGGGACGAGGCGGCCCAGGAGATCGTGCTCAAGCACTACGTCAACCTGGGCATCGCGGCGGCGACCCCCCGCGGCCTGATCGTCCCGAACATCAAGGACGCCCACACGAAGACGCTGCCGCAGCTGGCGCAGGCACTGGGCGAACTGGTGTCCACGGCGCGGGAGGGCAAGACGTCCCCCGCCGCCATGCAGGGCGGCACGGTGACGATCACCAACGTCGGCGTCTTCGGCATCGACACCGGCACGCCGATCCTCAACCCCGGCGAGTCCGCGATTCTCGCGGTCGGCGCGATCAAGCTCCAGCCGTGGGTCCACAAGGGCAAGGTGAAGCCACGCCAGGTGACGACCCTGGCACTGAGCTTCGACCACCGGTTGGTGGACGGGGAACTGGGCTCGAAGGTGCTGGCGGATGTGGCGGCGATTCTGGAGCAGCCGAAGAGACTGATCACCTGGGCGTAGTGAGAAAGGGAGCCGCGCACTCGACTCCGGGTGCGCGGCTCTCCTGTGCGAAAACCGCTTCAACAGGACCGGCAACTCGTCACTGGGCAACTCGTCACTGGGCCTGGCCGCCTCAACGCTCCCCAACAGTTCGCCGTCGAGTCGGCTTTCGAGCCAGCAGGGTCGCGACCTGCCTCTTCCTGCCCTCGCCCGGCTCCTGCACCACCCGCGCGGTGACCACCAGTCCCGTCCGGCCGAGTGTTCGGCGAGCTGGTCCGGCGGCAGCAGGTGGGACTCGTACGAGACCGGATGACCGCCGTACGCCCGTGTCGGGCGCAGCCGCTCGCCGTCTCCCACGTGGCCGGCCGGCATCAGGCGGCCGCCGGGGGCCAGGACGCGGTGGAACTCGGGCGTATACGCGGGGCAGCAGCTCCGGCGGGGTGTGGTGGGTGGAGTAGTAGGCCAGGATGCCGCCGAGGGTGTCGTCCTCGATGTCCAGGGCGGGGTGGGCCTGTTGGGCCAGTTCGATCATTTTCGGTGACAGGTCGACGCCGAACGCGGGCACGCTCAGCTCGGCCGGGAGAGTGGGTCCAGTTCCGCGGGCGTCTTGACCTGTTCGAAGTAGTCGGCGGCGACGGTGTCGTACGACTCCCGGACCGCCGCGAGATACGAAGCCTCGGTCATGAGAGGACAGTGGGGACAGCGGGGGCAGCGGGGACAGCGAGGCGCATGCGAACGTAGGCCCCCTCGCCCGGCCCCCTGCGCCGGTGGCCGTCCGGTTGCCAGCCGTGTCGGGTGTAGAAGGTCCGGGCCCGGCTGTTGCGTTCCCAGGCTTCCAGCAGGCCCGTGTCCAGGGACGCCTCGCGCAGGAACCGTACGAACGCGGCGTGCAGGCGGCTGCCGATGCCCTCGCCCCAGTGGTCCGGGCGGACATGGATCTGGAACAGCTGGCCGACGGCCGTGGCGTCCACGTCGGTGTCCAGCGGCGGGCCCATCAACGCGATGCCCGTCAGCTCGCCGTCCCGCTCGGCGCACAGCACCGTCCGGGTGTTGTCGTGGAGGGCCCGCTGCCATGCCTCTCGGCGGCGGGTGAGCGCCTCGGGAGAGGTGAGTTCCGGGGCCGACCAGCCGCCCGCGCGGTAGTAGGCGGTACGGGCCTCGGTGTGCAGGTCGGTGATGGCGTCCAGGTCGTCGGGGTGTGCGGGGCGGAGAGCTGTCATGGGTCACATGGTGAGGGCCCCTCGCCGTCGGCGAGGGGCCCTTTACTCAGCTATGGAACCTCAGCTATGGAACCGACTCGGTGTCAGCCCAGCCTCGCGAAGCCGTAGTTCATGAGCTTCTTCGCGTCCGACTCGCGCTGGGCGATCGAGGACGAGGCCAGGACCGTGCCGATGACCGTCTTGCCGTTGCGGGTGGCGGCGAAGACGAGGCAGTACTTGGCCTCCGGGCCGGAACCGGTCTTCACGCCGATCGTGCCGCTGTAGCTGCCGAGCAGCCCGTTCGTGTTGGTCCACGCCGCCATCGTGCGGGTGCTGCCGGTCTTCGTGATCGTCTTGGCCGTGTACGACTTCGTCTTCACGACCCCGCGGAAGAAGGACGTCTTCATCGCGTTGCTGGCGAGCTTCGTCAGGTCGCGCGGCGTCGAGTAGTTCGAGCCGTTGCCGATGCCGTCGAACGAGTCGAAGTGCGTGTTCGTCAAGCCGAGCTGCGTGGCCTTGGCGTTCATCTTGCCGATGAACGACTTCACCCGCGCGGCCCGCGTCGTGCCCGTGCCGAACTTGTCGGCCAGCGCGTACGCCGCGTCGCAGCCGGACGGCAGCATCAGCCCGTACAGCAGCTGGCGGACGGTGACCTTGTCGCCGACGATCAGGTGGGCCTGCGAGGCGTTGTTGGCGACGATGTAGTCGCTGTACGCCTTCTGGATCGTGACCTTGGAGTCGAGGTTGAGGTTCGACTGCGAGAGCACGACCTTCGCGGTCATGATCTTCGTCGTGGAGCCGGTGGAGAGCTTGGTGTCCGCGGCCTTCGTGTACAGCGTCTTGGCGTTCGTGTTGTCCATCAGATAGCCGCCCTTGGCGACGATCGTGGGCGCGGTGACGGCCTGCGCGGGTGCCGCGGTGAGGGCTCCGGTCGCGAGCATGGCGCCAGTGGTCACCGTGACGGCGACGGCTCTGCGGATGCGAACGGCCTTGATGCCGCGCACGCCGCCCTTGATGCCGGTTATCAACTGAGATACCCCGATTGTGTCGAATGACCCTGAAGCGCGGCCGGTTGAGGTGGCAGGAAGGTAGGCCGCAAGTGTGTGACATGTAAGTAGCACAGTTGGTTGTGCCGGTGCGGCACCGGGTCCCGGCTCTTCACCGGAAGGTGCCGCTCCGGTCCGCATGTTGGACGGTCGCCATCATGCGTACGTGTTGTATCTAAGCTGTAGGCATGAGCCTGGCCGTGAAGCATCCACCCGCTGCCGACCGCGTCTATGCCCACGTCAAGCAGGGCGTTCTCGACCGCCGTTACCAGGGCGGGACCCTCCTCACCGAGGGTGAGCTCGCCGAGGCCGTCGGGGTCTCCCGCACACCTGTGCGAGAGGCGCTGCTGCGGCTCGAGGTGGAAGGGCTGATCAAGCTTTACCCGAAAAAGGGAGCCCTGGTCCTGCCCGTGTCCGCGCAGGAGATCGCGGACGTGGTCGAGACCCGGCTGCTGGTCGAGGAACACGCGGCCCGCAAGGCCGTACCCGCGCCGGCCGGGCTCGTCGAGCGGCTCGAAGAACTCCTCGCCCGGCAGAAGGAGCAGGCCGCCGCCGGTGATCTGGCCGCGGCCGCCGTCACCGACCGCAGCTTCCACGCCGAGATCGTCCGCAGCGGCGGCAACGAGATCCTCTCCCGGCTCTACGACCAACTCCGCGACCGGCAACTGCGCATGGGCGTCGCCGTCCTGCACTCCCACCCCGACCGGATCGCCAAGACCCTCACCGAGCACGAGGAGATCCTCGACGCACTGCGCTCCGGGGACGCGGACGCCGCGGTCGGCGTCGTCCACCGGCACGTCGGCTGGTTCTCGCACCTGGCGCGCGGTGAGGTCCGATGAGCGGCTCCTCCGCGGCCACGCTGCCGGGGGATCCGCCCGGCGGCCGGCGCGCGATAGCCGTCTGGGGCATCGGCGTCTCGGTCTACTTCGTCGCCGTCATCTTCCGTACGTCCCTCGGGGTCGCCGGCCTCGACGCGGCCGAGCGCTTCCACGTGGGCGCCTCCGCGCTGTCGACCTTCTCGATCCTGCAACTCCTGGTGTACGCGGGCATGCAGATACCCGTGGGCCTGCTGGTGGACCGGCTCGGCACCAAGAAGGTGCTGGGCCTGGGAGTCGTTCTCTTCACGGCCGGACAACTGGCCTTCGCCTTCTCGCCCTCGTACGGCATGGCCCTCGCCTCGCGCGCCCTGCTGGGCTGCGGGGACGCGATGACCTTCATCAGCGTCCTGCGGCTCGGCACGCGCTGGTTCCCGGCCCGGCGCGGGCCGATGGTCGCGCAGTTCGCGGGGCTCGCGGGCATGGCGGGCAACCTCGTCTCCACCCTTGTGCTGGCCCGGCTGCTGCACGGGATCGGCTGGACCGCCACGTTCGCGGGCAGCGCGCTCGCGGGGGTCGTCGTCTTCGTGCTTCTGCTGCTGTTCCTGAAGGACCACCCCGCCGGGCACGAGCCGGAGCCGTTCCCGCACCAGGGCGCCGCCTACGTACGGCGGCAGATCGCTGCGTCCTGGCGGGAGCCGGGGACACGGCTCGGGCTGTGGGTGCACTTCACCACCCAGTTCCCGGCGATGGTGTTCCTGCTGCTGTGGGGACTGCCGTTCCTGGTCCAGGCGCAGGGGCTGTCGCGGGCCACGGCCGGTGAACTGCTGACCCTGGTCGTGCTCTCGAACATCGTGATCGGGCTGGTGTACGGCCAGATCGTCGCCCGGCATCACGGGGCGCGGCTGCCGCTGGCGCTGGGCACCGTGGGTGCGACGGCGCTGATGTGGGCGGTGACGCTGGCCTACCCCGGTGAACGGGCGCCCATGTGGCTGTTGGTGGTGTTGTGCACGGTGCTGGGGGCGTGCGGGCCCGCGTCGATGCTCGGCTTCGACTTCGCGCGGCCGGCCAATCCGCCGGAGCGGCAGGGCACGGCTTCCGGGATCACGAACATGGGGGGCTTTGTCGCGTCGATGACGACTCTGTTCGCGATCGGGGTGCTGCTCGATGCGACCGGGGACGACTACACGGTGGCGTTCTCGGCGGTGTTCGTTCTCCAGGCGCTGGGGGTGAGTCAGATTCTGCGGTTGCGGAAGCGGGCGGCCCGGCGGGAGCGGGAACGGCTGGTCGCCAGTCGGGTGGAGACCGTGCACGTGCCCGCGTGACGCGACTGCGGTTCGCCGCGACGGAGGTCGTGATCAGCGGTGGTGTCGCCATGACGATCACCGAGGACCGCTGATCACCTCACCGAGGACCGCTGAACGCTGGGGAGCACCGCGGACCGGCCGGCGCCGGTCACGGGGTCACGGGGTCACGGGGTCACTGTGTGACCGTGAAGTTCCGCAGGATCGCTCCCGTGAGTACCGGGTCGCCGTCCGCCTTCAGCCGGTCCTGCACGGCCTCCGGGGTCACCCGGCCGCAGGCCAGGCGGACGTAGGTCTCCCAGTCGAGGGTGAGCGTGGCCGCGGGGCCGAGGGCCGGGGACGATTCCAGGGTGCCGCGGCCCTGGATGTCGACGCGGATCGTACGCAGGAACTCGATGGGGCCGTGCACGTCGAAGACGATCGCCGAGCTGCGCGGGGCCTCGGCCTTCTCGGCCACGATGTCGGGGAGCGCGGCGAGCAGCACGTCACGGGCGACGTGTGCGCCGGGGGAGTCGAGATTGCCCGGGCGGCCGAGGGCGGTGCGCAGGTCCTGTTCGTGCACCCAGACGTTGAACGCGTGGTCGCGCATGGACTCTTCGAGCGTGACCTCCGTGCTGAGCGGGGCACGCACCTTCGTGCCCGGGTCACGCGAGTCGTTGCGCAGCTGGCGGTTGCGGCGGATGATCACGTACTCCAGCTCGGACGTCATCTCGGGCCCCGTGTGGTGGCGCCGGACGTCGACCTGCATCTCCATGTAGCGCTGGTGGTCGTTGGTGACGTGGAACAGGTCGCGCGGAAGCGTGTGGATGGGGCGCGGGTCGCCGAGCATCTCGCAGTCCAGGCCGATGACATGGGAGACCACGTCACGGATCGACCAGCCAGGGCACGGCGTACGCCTGTTCCACTCCCCCTCCACGAGCGGCTGCACCAGCTCGGATATCGCTTCGATGGAGTGGGTCCAGGCGTCGGCGTAGGGCTGGAGAGTGGGATGCAGACTCACGGAACGGGACCCCTCGGCGGTCGGTACACGGGATGGTTGTGGCGGCGTTGCCAGTGGGAGGTGGCTGCTGTCGGCGGGTGTCTTGGAACGCTAAGTTACGCTGCTGTGAGGCACCCCGGCAGTGCTTTCGTGTGACGATCGTAGGCCCGTGTGGACGACTCGAATGCCAGGACGGTGGTAGTGTGCGCGCCTCTCTGATCCAGATCGCCGTGGACGAGGGCGAATCGGTCGCATCCCGGCGGCGTCGTGTGGGCGCACTGGTACGGGATCAGGCCGGGGCCGATCTCGTGGTGCTGCCGGAGCTGTGGACGACGGGAGCGTTCGCGTACAAGGAGTTCGCGAACGAGGCCGAGCCGCTCGAAGGACCGACGTACGAGGTCATGGCGAAGGCGGCGAGCGACGCGGGCGTGTGGCTGCACGCGGGCTCGATTCCCGAGCGTGACCCCGACGGTCCCCTGTACAACACGTCCCTCCTCTTCTCCCCCTCCGGTGACCTGGCCGCCGCCTACCGCAAGATCCACCGCTTCGGCTTCGACAAGGGCGAGGCCGTGCTGATGGGCGCGGGGCGGGAACTGGTGACCGCTCGGCTGCCCGAGACGACGCTCGGCCTGGCGACCTGCTACGACCTCCGTTTCCCCGAACTCTTCCGCGGCCTCGTCGACGCCGGCGCCGAGACCCTGGTCCTCCCGGCGGGCTGGCCGGAGCGCCGCCGGGCGCACTGGACGCTGCTGGCTCAGGCGCGGGCGGTCGAGAACCAGGCGTTCGTGCTCGCGTGTGGAACGGCCGGGACGCATGCGGGAGTTCCACAGGCCGGTCACTCGATCGTGGTAGATCCCTGGGGCGAGGTGCTGGCGGAGGCGGGCGAGGGCGAGGAGATCCTCACCGTCGACTTCGACGCCGGGAAGGTCCCGATGACCCGCGAGCTGTTTCCGGCGCTGAAGGACCGGGTGCTGGGGATCCAGCCCTCTCGCGGCTGAAGCCCTACTGGTCCTCTAGTCCTCCCGTTCCTTCTCCGCCAGATGGATCACGCACACCGTCACCGCGATCAGCAGCGCCGGGTCCGCGTCCTCCCGGACGACGTCGACCCCGTACGTCTCCCGGACATGCAGCCACCGCCGGGAAATGACGGCGAGCAGCTCACCGTCGTACTCGATGGCGAACTCGCGGTCGAGGATCTTGCCGCTGACGTCCAGGTCGGTGTGGCCGTCCGCAAGGGACACCCGGTAGTGGTTGCGCAGCAGGGACAGCCGTTTGCGGCGGATCGTCGCGAGCGGCTCGCCCTCCCGTTCGATCACCATCGTGTCCCGCAGGGCGAACATCTTCTGACGGATGTCGATGAGGACACGCCCGTGCGTGTCCTTCAGCTCGAAGGTGTCCCGCAGGCGCATCGCCTTGCCGTCGACGAGGAACACCTTGTTGCCGTGGTCGTCCTCGATCCAGTAGTCGTCACCGAAGCCGAGGAGCCGGTCGCGTACCAGGAATCTCATGACAGGAGGGCTTCCCCGCCACCCGGTCCGAAACGCCGCCGGTAGGCCGACGGGCTGAGTCCGGTCTCGCGCCGCAGCCGCACCCGGAGGTTCGCGGCGGTCCCCAGCCCGCTCCTCGCCGCCACCACGTCCAGCCGCTCCTCCCCGCGCTCGATCAGCCGGCAGGCCAGCGCCACGCGCTCCCCCGTGAGCCAGGCGAGTGGAGTCGTCCCCATCTGCGTGCGGAAACGGCGGTGGAGCGTGGCGGGGGAGACGGCCGCGCGGGCCGCCAGGTCCGCCACCGTCAGGGCCTCCCCCAGCCGCTCCTGCGCCCACGCAACCAGCGGGCCCAGCGACTCGTCCGGTACGTCCGGCACCGGCCGCTCCACGAACTGCCGCTGCCCGCCGTCCCGGTGAGCGGCGAAGACCAGTCGCCGGGAGACGTGGTTGGCCATCTCGGCGCCATGGTCTTGGCGCCACAGGTGCAGCCCGAGATCGAGCGCCGCCGCGCTGCCCGCGGCGGTGAGGATGTCGCCCTCGTCCACGAACAGCACGTCCGGCTCCAGCAGGACCTTCGGGTGCAGCCGCCGGAAGAGGTCCGCCCACAGCCAGTGCGTGGTGGCCCGCCGCCCGTCCAGCAGCCCGGCCTCGGCGAGCGCGAAACTGCCGGTGCAGAAGCTCAGCACGCGGGCGCCACGCGCGTGCGTGCGGCGGATCGCGTCGAGTACGGCGGGGCCGCGCGGCACGACGTTGTCCGGCCGGCCGGGTACGACCAGGGTGTCGGCGTCGTCCACCGTGTCCAGACCGCTCACCCCGGTCAGGGTGAAGAACCCGTGGTTCATCCGCACCTCGGGCGCCGGCGCGCACAGCGTCACCTCGTACGGCGGCCGTACCGGCCCCAGTTCGGGCCGCGGCAGCCCGAACAGCTCGGTGGCCACACCGACCTCGAAGGGGTTCGTGCCCTCGTCGACGATCACGGCCACTCGATGAGGGCGCTGAGAGGATCCTTGCGGCATGTGCGATTTCTAGCACTCGTACGGCGGTCCCACCACACCCGACGATGAGCCCATGGATCCCATCTCGCTGTCCACCGCCCTCGCCTCCTTCACCGAGCGGTGGAGCCCCCGCATCGTCACGGCCGTCAACGACTACGACGTACGCGTCGCCAAGGTCGAGGGCGAGCACGTGTGGCACGTCCACGACCACACCGACGAGTTCTTCCTGGTCCTGGACGGCGAACTCCACATCGCCCTACGGGAGGCGGAGGGTGAACGCACGGTCGTCCTGCCCAAGGGGAGCGTCTTCACGGTCCCGCGCGGTACGGAACACAAGCCGTACGCCCCGGCGCCGACCGCGATCCTCGTCTTCGAACCCACCGGCACCTTCTCGGTCGGCGACCGCCACGACGACGTACCGGAGCACGTGGACGCGACGACGGGTCACGCGCTGGGTTGAGCGCGTTTCACTGCCGTGAGCAGGGCGTTGAGGGCAGAGCTTTGAGGTCAAGGCGGTGTGGTTCGACCTGCCGACGAGCTCCGCTGCGTCGCCCGCCGACCGGTCGGGTCCCTGACGGATGTACTCAGCACTGCCGCCGGTCAGGTCGGGGGCACTGCCGAAGCTCAGCGACGCCGCGGGCGCGGGGCCAGCTTGTACAGGGCCAGGCCCGCGGCCACCAGCGTGGTGGCCGTGACCATCAGGGCCATGCTGTTGATCCACAGGCCGGTGGCGGCCATGGTGGCGCCGCCCGCGCCGGTGGTGCCGGCGCCGATCACTCTTCCGTACATGGTGGTTCTCCTAGAGGTCCTAGAGGTGTGGTGCGTTGGTGCGTGGGGGGAGGCTCAGGTGGCCACCCACTTCTCCTCCGTGCGGCGCAGCAGGCCCCACAGCGAGGAGAAGTAGATGGCGTGCTGGAACAGGTCGTAGAGCATCTCCGGGAGCATCAGCGCCGCGACCAGGACGGCGCGAGGGCCGGCGCGGCGTACGGAGACGGTCTTCTCGACCATGAAGAGCAGGCCGATCGCCGTCCAGAACGGGGAGAATCCGGGCCAGCCGTACAGCGTCGTGTACGTGATCATGAAGGTCAGGTAGACGAGGAAGGACAGCGCGCCGAAGCCCATCAGGAACTGCTGGGCGAAGTAGCGGGCGGTGACCCGGGTCCAGCCGTAGTCGCGCAGGTTCTCCAGCGCGCCGCGCTGCCAGCGCAGGCGCTGGTGCCACAGCTTGCCCAGGGTCGGCATGACCTCGGTGGTGACCGCGCAGCCCGCCGGGGACATGGTGCGGTAGCCGAGGGTCTTGACCGCCTTGGTCATCTCGTCGTCCTCGGTGAGCGAGGCGAGGCTGTAGTAGCTGGTGCCGCCGCCGATCACCCCGGCGCGGCGGGCGGCGCGCACCTCGCGCAGTACCCGGGAGCGGAATATGGTCCCGGTTCCGGTGAGGACCTGGGCCTTGCCGCCGGTGCGCTCCAGTTCCCAGGCGTAGCGGTGGAACTCCATGCGCTGGAGCAGGCCGAGGAAACCGCCGCCCTGCTCGCCGTAGAAGACGCCGCCTACGGCGCCGACCCTGCGGTTGACGGTGGCGAGGGCGGTCTCGGCGAACCAGGGGCTGAGGACGGTGTCGGCGTCCTGCACCAGCAGCAGGTCCCGGTCGTCCAGGTGGGGCAGTACCCAGGCGATGGCCTGGTTGAGAGCGCCGGCCTTCTTGTGCGTGTTGCCCCGCGTGTGGAAGACCTGCGCGCCGTGGGCCGCGGCGATGGCGGCGGTGTCGTCCGAGCAGTTGTCGGCGACGCACACGACGAGGTCCGGCCGTCGGGTCTGCTCCCACAGGCCGTCGATGGCGGCGGCGATGCGGTCCTGCTCGTTGTGAGCCGGTATCAGCGCCACGATGCGCGGCGCGGGGCCGGGTTCATCGGGCGCGGCGTGCGCCCGGCGCGCGGCGTGACGGCCCGGGCGCCGCTCGTGCGCCGCAGTAATAGCCGGATCGCGCGCCGGGGCGGCAGCCGGCACAGCAAGGTCGAGCACGCGGAGCCCCCCGTGGTGCTGGTGAAAGGCCCGGTACTGCTCTCCCCCCGGGTCTCAGGACTCCCCATTCTTTACGATATTCACACAACCACACAAGGTGCCTCCGGTCACGGAATGCTCAAGCTTGTCGGTGCTTGTCTGAATTCCGCGGCGTCGTCACCTGTCTGCCGGTGCGTCAGAAGCCGTAGCCGTCGCTGTATCCGTCACGGCGGCTGTGGTGTCGTTCCTCGTCGATGACCGGCGTCGTGGGCGGCACCACGACCCGCCTGCGCCGCGCGATGCTGCTGAACGTGCTGACGCCGATCAGTCCGACGATCATCAGGATGATGCCGACGAGGTCGAGGTTGACCCCCTCCATGTCCCAGTCGGTCGCGAACGTGAGGATGGCTCCCGCGGCGATGAGGATGATGCATCCGCCGAGGCCCATGAGTGTCGCCTCCCTGTGCGATCCGTTCGGTCCGGATCCGCTCGGTCCGGTCCCGTTCGGTCAGGTCCGGTCCGCGGTCGGGTACCCAGGGTGACAACCCCCATGCGAGGCCATGCGACGGTCGCCCGTTCTACGCCTCCAGGAACGCCACCAGCGCGTTCGCCAGCAGATGCGGGTCGTCGGCGCCGCACAACTCCCGTGCGCTGTGCATCGACAGGATCGCCACGCCGATGTCGACGGTCATGATGCCGTGCCGGGCCGCGGTGATCGGGCCGATCGTCGTGCCGCACGGCATGGAGTTGTTGGAGACGAAGGACTGGAAGGGCACGTCCGCCTTCTCGCAGGCGGCGGCGAAGAGCGCGCGGCCCGAACCGTCCGTCGCGTAGCGGTTGTTGACGTTGACCTTGAGGATCGGTCCGCCGTTGACGCGCGGATGGTGCGTCGGGTCGTGCCGCTCCGCGTAGTTGGGGTGCACCGCGTGACCGGTGTCGGAGGAGAGACAGACGGTGCCGGCGAAGGCCCTCGCCCGGTCCTCGTACGATCCTCCGCGCGCGAACACCGAACGCTCCAGCACCTGCCCGAGCAGCGGCCCGTCCGCGCCGGTGTCCGACTGCGAGCCGTTCTCCTCGTGGTCGAAGGCGGCGAGGACGGGGAGGTGCGGCAGGGCGCGGCCGCTCGTCGCGACGGCGGTCAGCGCGGCCACGCCGGAGTGCACCGACAGCAGGTTGTCCATGCGCGGGCCGGCGACCAGCTCCTCGTCACGGCCCAGGTAGGCCGACGGCTCCACGGAGTGCACCATCAGGTCCCAGCCGCTGACCTCGCCCGCGCCGAGCCCGCTCTCCTCCTCCAGGAAGGCGATCAGATCGCCGTCGCGCACATCGTTGCCCAGGCCCCAGACGGGCTGGAGATGCCGCTGCTTGTCCAGCTTGAGGCCCTCCGCCGACACGGAACGGTCCAGGTGGATGGCGAGTTGGGGCACGCGCAGCAGGGGGCGGTCGATGTTCACCAGGTGTGTCGAGCCGTCCCGCAGGGTCAGCCGGCCCGCCAGGCCCAGGTCGCGGTCGAGCCAGGAATTGAGCAGCGGCCCGCCGTAGATCTCCACGGCGACCTGACGCCAGCCGTGCGCTCCCGTGTCGGGCCTCGGCTTGACCCGCAGGTTGGGGGAGTCGGTGTGCGCGCCGACGATGCGGAACGGCGTGTGGGGCGCCGCACCTTCGGGGACGTACCAGGCCACGAGTGCGCCGCCGCGCAGCACGTACTTGCCGCCACTCGTCCCGTCCCAGGCGTCCGTCTCCGCGACCTGCCGGAATCCGGCCTTCTCCAGCCGCTCAGCGGCGCTCGCCACCGCGTGGTACGGCGTCGGGCTCGCCGTAAGGAAGGTCATGAGGTCGTCGGTGTGGCCGCGATCGAAGCGGGGGGGTTCGCTCATGGGGTTCACCTTAACGACGTGCGAAGGCCCACTCCCGGCGGAGGGAGCGGGCCTTCGCGAGGACGACGCGGGGCCGATGCGGGGCCGATGCGGGGCCGATGAGGGGATCGGGACGGGCCGCTACGAGGACAGGTGCGAGGACAGATGCGGGGACAGATGCGGGACTAGAACGCGGCCTCGTCCAGCTCCATCAGGTCCAGCTCGACGCCCTCGGCCACCTTGCGGGCCAGGGTGACGCCCGGCAGGACCTCGGCCGCGAAGAACTTCGCCGCCGCGATCTTGCCGGTGTAGAAGGGCACGTCCTTGGCGGGCACAGCCTTGGCCGAGGCCGCCTCCAGCTTCTCGGCGGCGATGGCGGCGCCCTTCAGCAGCAGGTAGCCGACGACCACGTCACCGGAGGCCATGAGCAGCCGGGTCGTGTTCAGACCCACCTTGTAGATGTTCTTGACGTCCTGCTCGGTGGCGGCCAGGTCGGTCAGCATCAGGCCGACGATCGCCTCCAGCTCGACGGCGGCCTTGGCCAGGTGCTCGCGGGCGCCCGCCAGCTCCTCGCCGCCGGTGCCCAGGGCCAGGAACTTCTTGATGTCCTCGGCGAGGGAGTTGAGCGCGGAACCCTGGTTGCGGACGATCTTCCGGAAGAAGAAGTCCTGGCCCTGGATCGCGGTCGTGCCCTCGTACAGGGTGTCGATCTTGGCGTCGCGGATGTACTGCTCGATCGGGTACTCCTGAAGGAAGCCCGAGCCGCCGAAGGTCTGGAGCGACTGGGCGAGCTGCTCGTAGCCCTTCTCGGAGCCGTAGCCCTTGACGATCGGCAGGAGCAGGTCGTTGAGCGCGTGCTCGGTCGAGGCGTCCTCGCCGCCGGCCTCCTTGACCTGGATCGCGTCCTGGATCGAGGCGGTGTAGAGGACAAGGGCCCGCATGCCCTCCGCGTACGCCTTCTGCGTGATCAGCGCGCGGCGTACGTCCGGGTGGTGGGTGATGGTGACCTTGGGCGCGGTCTTGTCCATGAAGTTGGCGAGGTCCGGACCCTGGACGCGCTCCTTGGCGTACTCCAGGGCGTTCAGGTAGCCGGTCGACAGGGTCGAGATCGCCTTCGTGCCGACCATCATCCGCGCGAACTCGATGATCCGGAACATCTGGCGGATGCCGTCGTGCTTGTCGCCGATCAGCCAGCCCTTGGCGGGGTGGCGGTCGCCGAAGGTCAGCTCGCAGGTGTTGGAGGCCTTGAGGCCCATCTTGTGCTCGACGTTGGTGGCGTAGACGCCGTTCCTCTCGCCCAGCTCGCCGGTCTCGAAGTCGAACTCGTACTTCGGCACGAAGAAGAGGGACAGGCCCTTGGTGCCGGGGCCGGCGCCCTCCGGCCTGGCCAGCACGTAGTGAATGATGTTCTCCGACATGTCGTGCTCACCGGACGTGATGAACCGCTTCACGCCCTCGATGTGCCAGGAGCCGTCCTCCTGCTGGACCGCCTTGGTCCGCCCGGCGCCCACGTCCGAGCCCGCGTCCGGCTCGGTGAGGACCATGGTGGAGCCCCACTGCTTTTCGGCGGCGAACTTCGCGATGTGCTTCTGGACCTCGTTGCCCTCCTCGAAGAGGATGCCGGCGAACGCCGGGCCGCAGGAGTACATCCAGACCGCCGGGTTGGCGCCGAGCACCAGCTCCGCGTACGCCCAGATCAGGGAGCGGGGAGCGGTCGTACCGCCGATCTCCTCGGGCAGGCCCAGGCGCCAGTACTCCGCGTCCATGAAGGCCTGGTAGCTCTTCTTGAAGGATGCCGGGACCGGCGCGGTGTTCGTCTCCGGGTCGAAGACCGGCGGGTTGCGGTCGGCGTCCGCGAAGGACTCCGCCAGCTCGTTCTCCGAGAGGCGCGTCAGCTCCTCCAGGACGCTCTTGGCGGTGTCCGTGTCCATCTCCGCGAACGGGCCGGTGCCGTACAGCTTGTCGCGCCCGAGGACCTCGAAGAGGTTGAACTCGATGTCGCGGAGATTCGACTTGTAGTGCCCCATGGCGACGGCTCCGTAAAAAGAGATCGGCGAGGCACTGGATCCTCGCGCACGTTCACATACCAGCAAGTAGCAAGCAGCTACGATGATGCTACCCGCCGGTAATAAAGAAGCAACCCCTTATCCGGTCATCTGTGACAGGTCACACCGTTCTTCGGCCGGTGCCGTCCCGGGGCGCGCTCTCGGTACCCTTACGCGCATGTACGGATACGGCCAGCCCATGGACGGTAACGGCGGCGCGCAGCAGCAGTACGCCCCGCCGCAGCAGCCCATGTCCGGCGGCGGCGTCGGCTACGGCCAGCAGCAGCCTCTCTACCCGGAGCCGTCTCCGCCCTCGCTCGCGGACGCGGTGCGGGCCTTCACCACCGGGCAGGTGACCGCCGAGGACTTCCAGCAGGTCTTCGCGACCTCGAAGGTCTACTGCCCGCGCGGTGACAACCCCGGCTTCCTCGCCCTGCACAACACCCAGCAGCCCGTGATCCCGATGTTCACCTCGCTCAAGGAGCTGCGCCGGTACGCGGGCAAGGAGTCCAAGTACTTCGTCATCACCGGCGCCGAGGTGATCGACCTGCTTCCGACCGGGTACGGCTTCGTCCTCGACATGGAGGGGGAGCACCGCATGGTCTTCGACGCGAAGGCCGTGGAGCAGATGGTCGAATTCGCGATGCGCCGGATGTACGGCTGACGGCCGAGAGTACGACCGACGTCACCACCTCGTCGTACGGAAAGCCCGGAGGGAATGCTCTCCGGGCTTTCCCCGTTAGGGGTGGCAGGAAGTTCAATGCTCAACTAAACTCGGAGCACAAGGAGGTACCGACATGCCTGCAGTGACCGTCGAGAACCCGCTGACGCTGCCGCGCGTCGCCGCGTCCGCCGACGCCGTGGCCCGTCCCGTACTCGCCGTCACGACCGCGCCCAGCGGTTTCGAGGGCGAGGGCTTCCCGGTGCGCCGAGCGTTCGCCGGGATCAACTACCAGCACCTGGACCCGTTCATCATGATGGACCAGATGGGCGAGGTGGAGTACGCGCCGGGGGAGCCGAAGGGCACGCCCTGGCACCCGCACCGTGGCTTCGAGACCGTCACGTACATCATCGACGGCATCTTCGACCACCAGGACTCCAACGGCGGTGGCGGCACCATCACCAACGGTGACACGCAGTGGATGACGGCCGGCTCGGGCCTGCTGCACATCGAGGCTCCGCCGGAGTCGCTGGTCGTGTCCGGCGGGCTCTTCCACGGGCTCCAGCTGTGGGTCAACCTGCCGGCCAAGGACAAGATGATGGCGCCGCGCTATCAGGACATCCGCGGTGGCAACGTCCAGCTGCTGACTACGCCCGACGGGGGCGCGCTGCTCCGGGTGATCGCCGGCGAGCTGGACGGTCACCAGGGACCGGGCATCACGCATACGCCCATCACGATGGTCCACGCGACGCTGGCACCGGGTGCGGAGCTCACCCTGCCGTGGCGCGAGGACTTCAACGGGCTGGTGTACGTGCTGGCCGGGCGGGGCGCGGTGGGCGCGGAGCGCCGCCCGGTCCACCAGGGCCAGACGGCGGTCTTCGGCGCGGGCTCCTCGCTGACCGTCCGTGCGGACGAGCGGCAGGACTCGAACACGCCGGACCTGGAGGTCGTACTGCTGGGCGGCCAGCCGATCCGCGAGCCGATGGCCCACTACGGTCCCTTCGTCATGAACACCCGCGAGGAACTCCAGCAGGCGTTCGACGATTTCCAGAAGGGGCGGCTGGGGACGGTGCCCGCGGTGCATGGGATGTCGGAGGGTGGGCTGTAGGCCCCCGAGTAACTGGGTACGGTGCGACGAGGCCCGAAGCCGCAACTTGGACTTGCGACTTCGGGCCTGTCCTATGAGTGCGTCGTTACGGCAGCACGTACACCGGCGCGCCATCCGGAGCGCAGCCCGTCTGCCATGCGGTAACTGGCCTCGCCCCGAACCAGCGCGGGCGCCAGGTAGGCGGCCACTGCGTGGATGTCCTCGGTGAAGACGAGGTTCTTCGCCTTCCAGGAGACAAGGAGCTGCTGGGGCGTCAACTTCGCTTCCGGATGACGGAGCTTGAGGGTCTGGGCGATGTCTTGGAGCGACTCGGCGATCACGCGGTGGCTGCGGGCGATGGTGCTCTGGTCGCGGGCGATTGTGTTCTGGCTGCGGCTGATCTCTCGTAGGAGTTCGGTTTGCTCCCTCTGGAAGGCCGCCATGATCTCGTCAGCCTGGATGTTCCTCACTTCGAGCCGGACGATCGCGTCGGCGACCTGTTTGGGCATGAAGTAGGCGGGGGTGCCGGTGGCGGGGGTCTGTGCGGGGGACGGTTCCAGGGAGTAGGAGCCGTCGCGCTGGATGATGGCGATGACTTCGGAGACCCAGTTCTTGAAGGGCTGCGATTCCGGCTTCGTGCACCCGTGAACGAGCTGGATCAGACCCTGTAGGTTCACCAACTTCATCGTTGTGCGGAACCCGTGACCTGCGGTATTGCGCCTTGCGTCGCTCAGACCGACGCTTCGCGCAATATCGCCGAAGGTTGTTGCGTGCTGTTGCGACACCACGCTCAGCACGGCGTCCCGCGTGTTCGCGTAGCCGAGATGCTTCGCCACATCCATCGCCGGGAACCAGTGCTCCCCGTGCGTCGTCGTCAGCCTCCGCAGCCGCGCTCCTGTCGCTGCGAACACGAACCCGCTTTTGCATAAAGGATGTTCACTCGATAGTGGACAGATGCATCGATTCCGCCGAGCGAGCCAGGACTGCACGGAACCCCTTTCGGCGCCCTCGGCGCGACACCAAACCTGACATATGGCCAGATAAAAGGGTGCAGGCACCCCGACCGCTCCTCCCCGACCCCGTCCGCCGCCTGGCCGCCTGGTGTGCCGTCGCTCTGCTCGTCGCCGGGGTCGTCTACGTCGGGATCCGGTTGTGTGGTGAGTTGCGTACGGCCGTCACGCCCGTGCTGCTCGCCCTACTCGGGACCGCGTTGCTCGGGCCCCTTTACCGGCGGCTCGTCAAGGCCGGAGTCAATCGGTCCGTTGCCGCCGGGCTGACCTGTGTCGCCGTTGTCGCTGTCGTCGGTGGGGCCGTGTACGTCGTCGTCGCCGCGCTCGTCGACACCGGGGATCAGATCGTCGACTCGCTGAGGGACGCCGCGCAGGATCTCGCCGAGTACTTCGGGGCCGCCGGCACCTCGCTGGACGATCTGGCGTCCAATGCGAGGGAACTGCTCACCAAGTTCGGGGGGACGGCCGTATCCAATGTCATCAGTGGGGTGAGTGTCGTCGGCGAGGCCATCGCGATGGCCGTGTTGGCGCTGCTGCTCGTCTTCTTCTTTCTGCGTGACTCCCACAAGGCCACCGGCGCCCTGCGGGCCCTCACTCCCCGTGAGGCCGGCGATGTCGTCGAGGCCATGGCCCGGCGGGCCTTCGAGGGCGTCGAGGGGTTTATGCGGGGGACCACGTTCATCGCGCTCATCGACGCCCTCTGCATCACCGTCGGGCTGCTCGTGCTCGACGTTCCGGGGGCCATCGGGCTGGGGGCGCTGGTCTTCGTCGGCGCCTATATCCCCTATCTCGGCGCCTTTCTCTCCGGCGCCGTCGCCGTGCTCGTCGCGCTCGCCGACCGGGGGGTCGTGATCGCGCTGTGGGTGGTGGGGGTCGTGCTCGCCGTGCAGGTGCTGGAAGGGCATGTACTTCAGCCGATGATCCAGAGCCGGACGGTGCAGATGCATCCGGCCGTCGTCATGCTCGCCATTACGGCGGGGGCCTCGGTGGCCGGGATTCTGGGGATGCTGCTCGCCGTGCCGCTCACCGCCGCCGTCTTCGGGGTCGCACACGAGCTGCGTACGCGCTACTCCGCTCCCGCGGCGGATCCGGCCGGTCCAGGATCGGATCCGGCCGGTCCAGCATCGGATCCCTCCGCCCCGGACGCGGATCCGTCCGGTCCCGACGTGGATCCGTCCGGTCCCGGTTCATCCGGCGTCGACTCGTAGAGCTCGAACCAGATGCTCTTCCCCTCGCCCCTCGGATCCACCCCCCACACCTCCGCGAGCAGCTCGATCAGCATCAGCCCGCGGCCCGACGAGGCGAGTTCGCCGGGTCTGCGTTTGTGCGGGAGGTCGTCGCTGGTGTCCGTGACCTCGACGCGTATCCGGCGTCCGCCCCGCTCGCCCCGCACCTCGGCCAGCAGCAGCGCGTCGGCGTCGGTGTGGACCAGGACGTTGGTCAGCATCTCGGAGAGCAGCAGGACCGCCGAGTCGACCTGGTCCGCCGAGGGCCAGTCGTGCAGCAGCTCTCTGAGCTGGTGGCGGGCCACCGCCACCCGTTCCGGTTCCGCCTGGGCCACCGACAGCATGGTGCGGCGCACCGTGGGGCGTATGACGACCGAGTCCCCGCAGCCGCAGTCCTCCCCCTGCCGGCACAGCAGCAGGACGGCTATGTCGTCCTCGCGGCGGTCGGCCAGCGGGCCGACGGTGTGGTGGGAGGACGGGCCGTGCACCGCCTGGACCAGGGCGTCGGCCAGTGCGTCCAGGTCGCCCTCGTGGTCTTCGAGGATCGTGCGGATGCGCTTCCAGCCGGTCTCCATGTCGTGGCCGCCGGTCTCGATCAGGCCGTCGGTGCACATCATCAGGGTCTCGCCGGGTTCCAGGGTGATCCGGGTGGTGGGGTAGTCGGCGTCCGGGTCGATGCCCAGCGGGAGTCCGCCGGCCGTGGGGCGGGTCAGGACCGTGCCGTCGGCCATGCGGATCGCCGGGTCGGGGTGGCCGGCGCGGGCGATGTCCAGGATGCCGGTCGTGGGGTCGGCCTCCACGTACAGGCAGGTCGCGAAGCGGAGGTCGGAGCGATCCTCGTCGCCGTACGTCATTCCGTGCAGGAAGCGGGAGGCGCGGGAGAGGACCGCGTCCGGGCGGTGGCCCTCCGATGCGTAGGCGCGCAGCGCGATGCGGAGCTGGCCCATCAGGCCCGCCGCCCGGACGTCGTGGCCCTGGACGTCGCCGATGACCAGCGCGAAGCGGCTGCCCGGCAGCGGGATCATGTCGTACCAGTCGCCGCCGACCTGGAGTCCGCCGCCGGTGGGGACATAGCGGGCGACGAGGCTCATGCCCGGTATCTGGGGGCCGAGCGTGGGGAGCATCGAACGCTGGAGGCCGTCCGTGAGCTCTCGCTCCGACTCCGCCAGGCCCGCCCGGGAGAGTGCCTGGGCGAGCATCCGCGCCACCGTCGTCAGGACCGAGCGCTCGTCGGGAGTGAACGCGACGGGATACGCGAAGGCCGCCAGCCACGTGCCCATCGTGCGGCCGGCCACCGTCAGCGGCAGGAACGCCCAGGACTGGCGGCCGAAGTGCCGGGCGAGCGGCCAGGTGAGCGGGTAGCGGGACTTGTAGTCCTCGGGGGTGGAGAGGTAGACCGCGCGGCCGGTGCGGGCCACCTCGGCGGCCGGGTAGTCCGTCTCCAGGGACATGTGGGAGAAGGGGTCCTCGTCGCCGGGCTGGTGGCCGTGGTGGCCGATGATCGTCAGGCGGTCGCCCTCGACGCCGAAGACGGCCAGGCCGTCCGGGGAGAAGCCGGGCATCGAGAGGCCGGCCGCCACCCGCAGTACCTCTGCCGTCGACCGAGCTTCGGCCAGGGCCCGGCCCGCGTCCAGCAGGAACGCCTCCCGGGAGCGGCGCCAGTCGCCGGTGACCGGGGTGCGCGCGGCGGTGCCCGGCGAGGGCTCGGTGACTTCCTGGAGGGTGCCGATCAGCTCGTACTCCCCGGTGGCCGGGTCGACGATCGGCTTGGAACGGCTGCGGACGGTACGGAGCACCCGGCCCTGTTCGTCCATGATCCGCAGCCGGGACTCGGCCAGGGTGCCCTCGGCGACGGCGAGCTGGACGATCCCGTCGACCTCGTTCCAGTCGACGGGGTGGAAACGGGAGCGGACCCCGCCCTCCGTGAGGGTGATCGGCTTGGCGGGGAGCCCGACCAGCCGCGCGGCCTCGGCGTCAAGACTGACGAGCCCCGCGTGGTTGTCCCATCGCCATAGGCCGGTCGCGAGGGCGGTGAGGGCATCCCCCACGGCGGGCAGGGGCTCACCAGTGCGCATTGCCCTACTTTAAGAAAAATTGATCGAACACTGCCACCCATGGGGGGCACGGAAATGGTGGGGAGGCGATCTTTGGGTGCCCGGTACCCTTGGGACGTCCGGGCACCGGGCCCCGGAAATCCCTATCAGCGAAGACTGGATGAACGACGATGCATCGGTACAGGTCCCACACCTGCGGCGAGCTCCGCGCCTCTGACGTCGGCACCGACGTCCGGCTGAGCGGCTGGCTGCACAATCGGCGCGACCTGGGCGGCATCCTCTTCATCGATCTGCGCGACCACTACGGCATCACGCAGCTCGTGGCCCGCCCGGGCACCCCGGCGTACGAGGCCCTCGACAAGCTGACCAAGGAGTCGACGGTCCGTGTAGACGGCAAGGTTGTTTCACGTGGAACCGAGAACGTGAACCCGGACCTGCCGACCGGCGAGATCGAGGTCGAGGTCGGCGAGGTCGAGCTGCTCGGCGCCGCCGCCCCGCTGCCCTTCACGATCAACACCGAGGACGGGGTCAACGAGGAGCGGCGCCTGGAGTACCGCTTCCTGGACCTGCGCCGCGAGCGCATGCACCGCAACATCATGCTGCGTACGGCCGTCATCTCGGCGATCCGTCACAAGATGACCGCGCTGGGCTTCAACGAGATGGCGACCCCGATCCTGACCGCGACGTCCCCCGAGGGCGCCCGCGACTTCGTGGTCCCCTCCCGCCTGAACCCGGGCAAGTTCTACGCCCTTCCGCAGGCGCCGCAGCAGTTCAAGCAGCTGCTGATGATCTCCGGCTTCGACCGCTACTTCCAGATCGCGCCCTGCTTCCGGGACGAGGACGCCCGCGCGGACCGTTCGCCGGGCGAGTTCTACCAGCTCGACGTCGAGCTGAGCTTCGTCGAGCAGGAGGACGTCTTCCGGCCCATCGAGCGGCTGATGACCGAGCTGTTCGAGGAGTTCGGCGGCGGCCGTCACGTCACCTCGCCCTTCCCGCGGATCCCGTTCCGCGAGGCGATGCTGAAGTACGGCTCCGACAAGCCGGACCTGCGCGCCCAGCTGGAACTCGTCGACATCACCGACATCTTCGAGGGCTCGGAGTTCAAGGCGTTCGCCGGCAAGCATGTGCGCGCGCTTCCGGTGCCGGATGTCTCCGGTCAGCCCCGCAAGTTCTTCGACCAGCTCGGGGACTACGCCGTCTCGCAGGGCGCGAAGGGCCTGGCCTGGGTGCGCGTGACCGAGGACGGTTCGCTGACCGGCCCGATCGCGAAGTTCCTGACGGAGGAGAACGTCGCTGAGCTGACGAAGCGGCTCTCCCTGTCCGCCGGGCACGCCGTGTTCTTCGGCGCGGGCGAGTTCGACGAGGTCTCGAAGATCATGGGCGCGGTGCGGGTCGAGGCCGCCAAGCGCGCCGGGCACTTCGAGGAGAACGTCTTCCGGTTCTGCTGGATCGTCGACTTCCCGATGTTCGAGAAGGACGAGGAGACCGGGAAGATCGACTTCTCGCACAACCCGTTCTCGATGCCCCAGGGCGGCATGGAGGCCCTTCAGAACCAGGACCCGCTGGACATCCTGGCCTGGCAGTACGACATCGTCTGCAACGGCGTCGAGCTGTCCTCCGGCGCGATCCGGAACCACGAGCCGGACATCATGCTCAAGGCCTTCGGCATCGCGGGCTACGACGAGGAGACGGTCGAGCGCGAGTTCGCCGGCATGCTCCGCGCCCTGCGCTTCGGCGCCCCGCCGCACGGTGGCATCGCGCCCGGCGTCGACCGCATCGTCATGCTGCTCGCCGACGAGCCGAACCTCCGCGAGACGATCGCCTTCCCGCTCAACGGCAACGCCCAGGACCTGATGATGGGCGCGCCGACGGAGCTGGAGGAGGCGCGGCTGAGGGAGCTGCATCTGTCGGTGCGGAAGCCGCAGCCGAAGTAGTCACCAGTACACCTGGCCAGGTAGACGTGGCCAGGACACGTGGCCAGGTACACGTGGGAGGCCCGAAATCGTCGTCGATTTCGGGCCTCTTCGTTCGCGTACATGAACCTTTGCGCAACCCATTGACCCGGAAGATCGCCCTCCGTATGGTCCCCAGGAGCTCGCGTACGTGATTGCAGTTCACGTATGTGTACGTCCGAGGGGAGACAACGATGTCAGCGACGACGTCAGAGGCCACACCACCCGACGCCGAACGCCGAGCGGTCGGCAAGTTCCTCCGCCGCATGATGCCGATCCTGGTTCTGATGCTGCTGGTCAACCAGATGGACCGGACGAACGTCGGCTTCGTCCAGGACGAGTTGCGGGCCGACGTCGGGGTGAGCGCCACCGCGTACGGTCTCGGCGCGGGCCTGTTCTTCATCGGGTACGCGTTGTTCGAGGTGCCGAGCAACATGCTCCTGGAGCGGTTCGGCGCGCGGGTCTGGCTCACCCGCATCATGATCACCTGGGGTCTGGTGATCGTGGCGATGTGCTTCATCCACAACGTCATGACGTTCTACGTCCTCCGCTTCCTCCTCGGTGTCGCGGAGGCCGGCTTCTTCCCCGGCGTGCTCCTCTACTTCACCCAGTGGCTGCCCGACTCCAGCCGGGGCCGGGCGAGCGCGATCTTCCTCGGCGGCTCGGCGACGGCGTACATCGTGACGGGGCCCATCACCGGGGCGCTCCTCGAACTGCACGGGGCGGGCGGATTCGCCGGCTGGCGCTGGATGTTCGCGCTGGAGGGCGTCTTCTCCATCCTCGTCGGGATCGTCGCCGGCTTCTTCCTCGTCTCCCGCATCGAGGACGCCCCCTGGCTCTCGCGGGAGGAGAAGGACGCGTTGAGCACCGCGGTCGCCCGTGACGAGGAGGCCCGCAGCCGCGCCCCCAAGGTGTCCCGCCTCAAGCTCCTGTTCCATCCGCAGGTCGCCCTGCTGACCGGCGTCTTCTTCGCGATGGCGCTCACCGGATACGCGATCACCTTCTGGCTGCCGAGCCTGGTCGACGACATCGGCGGACTGTCGTCCTTCGAGGTCGGGCTGCTCTCGGCGATCCCGTGGATCTGCGCCGTGATCGCGATGTACACGGTGAGCCACTACACCGACGGCACCCCGGACCGCCGCCCCTATCTGGCGATCGCCCTGGTCCTGTCGGCCATCGGCACCTTCCTCGCCACGCTCGGCTCCCCCTGGTTCGGGCTCGCCGCCATCACGCTCGCCGCGGTCGGCGGGAAGTGCGCGGCCACCCTGTACTGGCCGATGGCGCAGTCCGGACTCGACCTCAAGATCGCCGCGCCGGGCCTGGCCGTTGTCAACTCCCTCGGAAACCTCGGCGGTTTCGTCTCCCCCACCCTCTTCGGCTACCTCAAGGACACGACCGGCAGCACGAACGGCGGCCTGTACACGCTCTCGGCGGCTTCGCTGCTCGCGGTGATCGGGGTGGTGTTCATCAGGGGCAGCGGGAGGGGTGGCGGGCGCGGGAAGTCCGGCGCGGTGTCGTCGGAGACCTCGTCCGGTGGGGGCGTACAGCGGCCGGTCGTGTCCTAGCCGTAGGTGCCCTGGCAGTGTCTGAGGCCGTACGTGTCCTGGCCGTACGGCCTCAGTCCTTACCGTCGTTGACCTTGCGGGTACGGCGGCGCAGGGCCGGGCCGATGCGGACCAGGACGCGCTTCTCGATGCCGCCGACGCGGCGCTCGACGGCGGCGAGCTGCTTGCGGGTAGCGGCCAACTCGGTGCGTACGGCGTCTAGTTGGAGGATGGTCTCGTTCGCGCGCTGCTCCGCGGCGGTCAGCTTGCCGCGTAGCTCCTTGTTCTCCTTGGCCTGCTTCTTCGCCTGTTCCCGGACCTTGGTGTCGGCGGCGGTGATCCGCTCACGCAGCCGGCTGACGCGGTAGCGCATCTGGCCGTCGTCCGAGCCGTCCCAGACGGGCATCGACGCGGGCAGGTCCAGCGCGGCGAGGCGGGCGTCGTAGGCGGCGCCGCCGTCGCCGTGGGTGTACGTGTTGCGCAGGCCGTTGCGGTCCAGGAAGGCGATCATCCGCTCGAACCGCTCGCCGTGGCCCTTGATCATCGCGGAGAAGTCGGCGCCCTCGTACAGCTCGCGCGGATCGGTCTCGGCGTCCAGCTCGGTGAGCGGGCGGTGCGGGATGTCGAAGTACCGGCACAGCTCCAGGGTGCGCGAGTCATGGGTGAGGACGACGCTCGGGGTGCCGGCCAGCAGGGCGGCGACATTGCCGTGGATACGGGTGCCGTAGGCGAAGTCGTAGCCGCGCAGTTCGTCGATCCAGGTCGCCGGGTCCAGCGGCATGCGCACCTTGTTCTCGCGCAGCAGGGCGTGGCTGAGCTGGAGCGGGAAGGGGTCCTCGAAGCCCGACTCGGGCGTGGTGTCGCCCCACAGCAGCAGCTCCGCGTCGACGGTGTTCTGCGCGTAGTAGGTGAGGTGCGGGTAGCGATCCCACGCGTGCCGGGCGATGCCGGAGATGTCGCCGACGGGTATCGCGTCCGGCGAGAGGTTCAAGGCGATGCGCGAGTCGGCGGACAGCTCCGTGGCGCGGATCTCGGGGAAGGTGTCGCCGTACAGGAACATCGACGGGCAGCCGATGATGTCGACATCGCTGTCGCGGAAGCCGAGGCCCTTGAGGTAGCCGGCGGTCAGCTCGCCGCGGACGCCGATCGAGGCGGACCGCTCCAGGACGGCGGACGCGAAGCGCTTCACCGAGGCTTCCATCGGCTTCAGCCACGCCGTGTCGTAGTCGGCGGGCGCCTGCGCGCCGACGCCGAACACCACGACCGGGATGGTGAGCTGCTCGATCAGCGTGGACAGCCGGTCCAGCGAGGCCTGGAAGGTGGGCCGGAAGGCGTTGGCGAGCGGTACGACGAACACGTCGTACCGCTCGTTGATCTCGGCGGCGCGGCGGGCCGACGGGTCGGTGCGGATGCCGTTGGACGTCACCTCGGCGTCCGGCAGCGTCAGCATCTTGTGGGCGGAGTCGCTGAAGAGCAGGTTGCCCGTGTTCGTCCCGATCAGGTCCTGATGGACGAACTCCGTCGGGGTGGCGACGCGGAAAGGGCTCTTTCCGGAGCGGATCAGGATGCGCTTCACGACAGTCCCTGGGTGCGGCGAGTGGACCGAGCGTGTGTTCGCGTCTCGGTCGCGTGAGTGACCAAACCCTATAGGGAGGTAAATGGAGAGTGAAGGCAGTGCAGGAAAACGGTAAGAGGGGATGCGGCGACTGGAGGGTCGGCCGGGCCTACCTCGCCACGAACTGGGTGAGGATCGCCTGCACTTCGTAGATGTCGACGCCCTTGGTGAAGGTCTTCTCGACCGGGACCGAGGTCCCCGAGATCCAGATCTTCAGCTCGGCGTCGAGGTCGAAGTGGCCGGCGGTCTCCACCGAGAAGTGGGTGATGCTCCGGTACGGAATGGAGTGGTATTCCACCTTTTTGCCGGTGATGCCCTGCTTGTCGACCAGGATCAGGCGGCGGTCGGTGAACAGGATGGTGTCCCGGATCAGCAGGTACGCGGCGTGCACCTGCTCGCCGTGGCCCATCAGGCGCGCGTAGTCCTGCTGCGCCGAGGCCGGGTTGACGGTGTGCGCGTTTCCGAACAGTGCCACGGGTGGTCCCCTCGGTTCATTTCGTTCAGGTACCCGGGGAGACGCCGTCGCCGAGAAAAAGGATGCACCTGCGTGGCAACTCCGCGATCAGCAGCGACCACTGACGAGTCTTAAATCAGCCGGCCCAGGCCGAGACCACGTCCCGCGCCCCCCACGTGAGCCCGACCGCGTCTTCGGTCACCGCCCCGGTCGCACCGGAGAGCGATACGACGGCGAGACCGGTGGCGCCCGGTGTGAAGCCGGGGACCTGGGCGGCACCTCGCACGAGGGCGGTCAGGTCGTGCTGGTCGAAGGGGGAGGCGAGCCACTTCACCGAGCCCGCGAAGAAGACCGTCCCCGCCACGGGCGAGCGGTCGGCGCCGATCAGGTCGATCTCCGGCGAGAACTGCCGATTCCACCAGCCGCCGACGACTTCCGTATCGGGCCAGGGGAACTCCCCCGTAGTCGCGGCCAGTTCCAGGGCCTGACGGACCAGGGGTTCGACGGCCCGCCCCCGCCAGGCCGCCCACCGCCGCTCGACCACCCGGTATGCGGCCTCGGGACGACCGCGCCGGGACAGCTCCTGTGCGGAGCGCGTCGCGGCGAGGTAGAGACGCAGATTGCTGTCGGTCACGCGGTAGAGAGCCGGTTTGCCGGGCTGGGTGGAGAGCGGTGAGTCCGATGCGAGGGCCCGCTTCTCGTCGGTGAGGCGCCGCAGGAGAGGGGACAGTATGCCGGAGGGCAGGGCACCGCTCTGGCTGCCGGCCGTCGCGGCGATGTTGGCGTGCGTGCGGTCTCCGCTGCCCACCGCCTCAAGGACCCGGCGTGCCTGGTCCGGCGCCGGGAACTCGGCCATGAGGGCCGCTTCCGGGACACCGAAGAGGGGCGAGGCCGGGTCGGCGCACTCCGTCTTGATGAAGTCGAGCGCCGGGGTGCCGTGCGGCCAGGCCCGCAGGATGCCCGGCAGTCCGCCGGACACCAGGTGCGCGTCGACGGCGTCGGCCGCGTCCAGTCCGAGCGCGTTTCCCACCTCGGCCGGATTGAGCGGACCGAGCACGAATGAGTCGGCCCGGCCGTAGAAGGGCCGGTCGTACGCGGTGAACCGCTCCATCATGTGCAGATCACTGCCGAGCAGCAGCAGCAGCACGGGCCGACTCGACAGCAACCGGTCCCAGGAGGTCTGCAGTGCGCCGTCGAACACGGTGTCCTGCTCCGAGAGCCAGGGCAGTTCGTCGAGTACGACGATGCTGGGCGAGGCGGGCAGCACGGCGGCGAGGGTGCGGAAGGCGTCGGGCCAGTTCGTGGGGGCGCTCTTCGGCACGAGTTCCGGATCGCCCGGGAGGGAGGACTCACGCAGCTCCGCCATGAAGTCGGCGATGCCTTCCACGGGGGACGCGCCCTTGGTCGCGGTGAAGAAGACATACGGCCGCCCAGCCCGGTCACAGAACTCCTGCACGAGCCGCGACTTCCCGACCTGCCGCCGCCCTCTCATGGCGACCGCGACCCCGGCGCCGTCGTCGGTGACCCGATCGAGACGCTTGTGGAGGAGAGCCAGCTCGGCTTGGCGGCCGACGAAGGGGGTGGGCATGGCACGGCACCTTCCGGGATTACGGATTCCTTCTACGTAGATTGATTCTACGTAGAAGGAATCTACATTTCCCCTGACGCCGCGAACGAAGTCATGCGGGCTGGTCAGGTTTCGACCGAGCCGACCGCCGGGGCTTCGGTGAACAGGTCCTCGGCTTTGGTGGCGGTGAGGGCGCGGTCGAACCAGAGGGTGAGGGTGTCGAGGTCGGTGCAGGAGGTGATGCGCTCGCGGGTGTCTGCGGGGGCGTGGATGGCGTGCTTGTCCAGCACGCGCAGGATCAGTGCGGCGCGGTCCTCGGCCTTGCCCTTGGCCTCGCCCTCGGTCTTACCCTCGGCCTTGCCCTCCAGGTATGTCTCCTCGAACAGTGTCCCGTGGCCCGGGAAGTGGGTGGTGTAACCCTTCATCAGCGTTTTCCATTTCTCCCTGGTCGGCGTGTTCTCCAGGCCGACTTCCACTACCTCGAACCAGTACGCCGTGGTGGGCGGGTCGAATGACAGGAGGCCGCGAGCCACCGTTTCCAGTATGGCGGGCGCCATGGTCCTCGCGGGTCAAGGGTCGGGCTGACCGGCTGATTTATGGACGTTCACTCTTTCGAGGGGCGAAGGAACGTTCAGGCCGTGGCGGTCAGTGTGAGGTGGGCCGCCGGGCGAGGTTCCAGCCTGTGGGGCTGGGCCTTTTCCCAGCGGCCTCCTCCCGAACCCGTCGTGCGGCGTTAACCGCAACG